>NZ_JAUBQS010000071.1:0-6061 GCF_036701355.1 Microcoleus sp. Pol12B3 | reverse complement strand
GTAGGGGCGGGTTTTACGAATAATATTTAATACCAGCAGACAATCTAGATAAACCCGCCCCCACCCAACCAATAACCCAGATTAACCTGATGTGCGATCGAATGCAAAGAATATTGATTCGGATTTGTCGTTGGGCAGGGCGGGTTTATTTATTTTCTCAATTAGTGGCAAAAATGGTTGGCGAACCCGCCCCTACAATAATTGCGGGCGATCGAGATTTTTTGTCGGGCAGGGCGGGTTTATTTATTTTCTTAATTAGTGGCACAGATGGTTGGTGAAACCCGCCCCTACAATCATTTTTCAGGTGCAATTTCTCGATCTACTTGTTCAAAATTCACTTTATTATATATATCTGCCACAGCAATTTCAAAGGATACTGAAGCAAGCGCGATCGTCTCATCCGATTCATTGTACTCAGCAAACGACCATCGCTTATCATCCGTCTTAGAAAAATGTTCGATATATCTCCGATTTTGGTCGAGCAATAAGTATTCTTCAAGAGTGGGAATCGTGCGGTATCCCTCAAACTTTTTGCTGCGATCGTATCCTTTAGTTGAAGCTGACAAAACCTCAATAATTACCCTGGAATTGGTAATCGTATCGGTGCGGTTATTATAATACTCCGGCTCCCCACATACTACCATCACATCGGGATAAGTATAGATGCGCTTTTTGGGTATCCACAAGCGGACATCGCTCATGAAAACTCGATAGTCTTGTTTTTTGAACGCAAAATTTAGTTCGGCATAGAAATTGCCAGCTATTTGATTGTGATTGGTAGAGCCACCGGCCATAGGAAATATTTCACCATCAATGTATTCGCTTTTGTAGTCAGCAGCTTCTTCTAGTGCTAGATATTCCTCGATCGAGTAGTATCGTTGTTCAGTAAGTTGCATAGTTCTATTAGAGAGCATTTAACTGAGGCTTTTGTTTAGTGTAACATTTGTGGGTAAGCTTTTTAAGGTTGAGTTTGTGTAGGGAGTTTTTGAGATTGTTGGTTTCTCGTATAAATTGTTGTTAAACTCATCCGCACCCAGCCGATCGCCTAGATTTATCTGATATCCGATTGCATCCCAAAAATGTAGATTCGGATTGGTCGTTGGGTGGGGGCGGGTTTTCGAGATTTTTGGTCTGAGCCGATTATGGTTGGTGAACCCGCCCCTACGGTAATTTGGGGAAACACGCTTATTTTCGAGTTACCAAAACCCAATCGTCCGCTGTTTTCACAACCTCAGCATTCTGCAAACCTAAATGTTTTAAAACTGGTTTTTCTAACAGAAAATAAGGTGGAGGATGAGATTGCCATTTCTGTTTGAGCGTCGGCGCGTCGGCGACAATAACTTGGCGTTGACTATAAAAATTAAGCGATGGACGGCCCAAGCGGTGAGAAGTAAACACCTGTTGACCGGCCGGAGTTCCTGTGCGGACAATTTCGGCGATCGGCTTAACCGGATAATCCTCCGCCAGTTCCCAAACCCAGTTATCTGAAGCCACCAATACCAACAGCGTCAGGTAAGTTCCCCAAATTAAAACTAATATAAACTGTCGGTCTTTGCGGTGCAGCAACACGGCCGCCATTGTCATTGTCAAAGCTACAAACATCAGCATTAACTGCAAATCTCGCTCTGGAGGCGCAATTTGTACCCCGATCCGTACCCAGCCACTTAAGTAAACGCAACCGACGACAGCAACTACACCCAGCACTGCCAAAATCCCGGGATGAGGCAACAAAGAAATAGCATCAAAACGTTCTTCTGCTTCCTCTTTGACAGGCTCTGGCGGCAGCCACAGTTGCTCCCAAACTTCAGCGAGATAACTGCCAACGGCAAGAGCAAAAGCTGGATAAATTGGCAAAACATACCACGGCAATTTAGTAGTCATCACAGAAATAGCCAGCAGATATACTCCAGTCCAAACCAATACTAATTTTGGCCCTGGAAAATTGCGATTTTCCCAACTCAAACGCAGCCCTTGCAGCCAAAATAACTGCCACGGCGAAGCTAATTTTAAAATTTCTAAAAGATAATACCAGGGCGGGCCTCTGTGACTGCTCACAGGTTCCGAAATGCGCCGGAAAGATTCGTTTACTAAATTAGCGTGGATGAAATATTGGCCGTAGTGCAGCCATTGGGCAAAATACCAAGCAGCTACTGGCAATGTTCCGATCGCGAATCCACCCCAAAGATACCCAGAAGTGAGGAGTCGCGGGGTATCCCAAACCAAAAAAATACAGCCAACAGCAGCCAGCAGCAGCCCCAACATCACGCCCTTAGTGAGGCAAATGAGTCCGAACCCAATCCCCGCGCCCAAAGCGTAGCGCAAATCCCGGCGCGATCGCAGCAAACACCACATCGCCCCCAGCAAAAAACACAAAACCGCCCCATCCAACATCGCCAAACGTCCGTGCCGCACCACCGGTAACAGCGTCAGATAAACGAGGGCAGAAAAAATGGCGATCGCACGCGGAGGAAACAACTCCCTGCCAATGGCGTAAAGCAAGGGCACTGAAGTCGCTGTCAGCATCGCCGGTACCAACCTCGCCGTCAATTCGCTGACACCGCCTGCTGCAAAACACAGCCCGATTAGCCAGTGTACCAGCGGCGGTTTGTTGAAATAAGGCATAGAGTCGATCGTCGGATACAGCCAATTTAAGTTGCCGCGCCAAATTTCGCGACTTACCTGCGCCGCAATGCCTTCATCCCAATCCCGCAACGCCACGCCGCCCAGATTCAGCCCGAAAATCAGCACTGCAGCCAACAGAAAAGCCAGCATCCACAGTTTGTCTGTAAAGCTGTCATTCCAGCGATTTTTCGGTTTGCGGTTCAAGAATGGAAAGATTTCTGACATAAGTTAAGAGAGTTTTGAGCGTCCCAAACTGCAGGTAAACTTAGACAGCAGTTATTTGCGACTAGGAAAATACCATGAACTTGCCTGTAATTATAGATATTATCATTGGCTTAGTCTTTATCTACCTGACTTTAAGCTTGCTAGCTTCGGAAATTCAGGAACTGATTGCTACTGTTTGGCAGTGGCGGGCGGAACATTTAAAGAAGTCGATCGAAGTGCTAATTTCTGGAGGCAGCGAAGGCGCGAAAGATCCCCTGCAACTTAAGAGAGTTGGACAGTTAGCTCATGCGATTTACGCCAATCCGATTATCAAGGATTTGAATCAGGGAGCGAAAGGGGTTTTATCAGAGGGATTCCGCTCTGTTACGCACCGCATGGGGGATTTGTACCACGGAGTTACGGGTACTAAAAATGTTTTCGGCAATAAATCCAGTGGACCTTCTTATATTCCAGCAGAGTGTTTTTCGGCTAGCCTTTTGGAGACTTTAAAGGTTTCTAGTTTGCTCAGCTCTATTTCTAAAACCCGATTGGAAAGATTTAAAAATTTACAATTAGCACAAATTCAACAGATTGGAGAAAATCTGAGTTTGCCGGATGCTACTAAACCGATTATTGAGCAAGAATTTAGGTGGCTGACTGCGGAGTTCAATCGAGTTGTTGAAGATTATCAAAACAATTTAGCAAATTTGAACAACAGCTTAGATCGGATGTCGGAAAAGCTAGGATTTTATATTAAGGATTCTCAGGTTTATCTACCAGAAACCGAGCTGGCAGGGAGAGAATTTCAGAGGCAGATGGCATTTGTCAAGGCTCGTTTTGACAGCAAAATTGAGCGGGTGGCGCTGCTGGGACAACTGCAACCGAGTTTCAGCAATCTGTTAAATACTGTTAAAAAAAGTCAAGATACGGTAGCAGAAATTATGGATATCCAAGAGGAGAGTCCGATTTATCAACAAATTCAAGAAACCTTGGACAGTATGCCAGAATCTTTGAAACGCAGCCTTTATATTTTAGCGCAGCGCGCTGAAAAAAGCGGCGGAGATACTCAAGAGCAGTTGCAGCGGTTTCAGAAAGAAATTGAAATGTGGTTTGACCAATCGATGGAGCGTGCTTCGGGTGTTTACAAGCGGAATGCTAGAGGGGTGGCGATTTTGCTCGGAACTGCGATCGCTGTCGCTGCTAATGCTGATAGCATTCATATTATTAATCGGTTGTCGAAGGATTCGATGTTGCGCTCGACTGTTAATTTCTACGCTGAGCAGTTGGTGGCAAACAATGCTAAGACTAAATCAAATAATTTAACCAGTCTGACAAAAGTTCAACAGGATGTCGATCGAGCTTTGGAGCAGGTAGCTCTGCCTTTTGGATGGAGCGAACAGAATAGCTTAGAACGAGATAAGCAGGGGAATTTATTGTGGCCGGCGTTGATTGCAAAATTGTTTGGTTGGATATTAAGCGGTATAGCTATTTCTATGGGGGCTGCTTTTTGGTTTGAGGCGCTCAACAAGATTATTAATATTCGCAATGCAGGGAAAAAACCGCCATCTTCCACTGAATCTTGAGCGGTGCAGTTGCGAGGCCAGTTAACTAACTGTCATACCCTTTTAGATTTTAGATTTTAGATGGAGGAATGACTGATGACTATTGAGGTTTGAAGCGTGGGCTGACAGTTGGATTCTTTTTGAAAGTGGTATCACCGATAGGATATCGGATCGATAGGTAATTGCGTGTTTGCCGGAACTAAGGGAAAACACGCAGAATATAAATTCCGTGCGATCGCGGATGGCAGTGCTGCACAAATAGGGGAAACTAATAGATAGGTTAAATAAGAATGGGCGAAATAAACAAGGTCGCTGGCAGTTTCAGAAGCTCTGACTCCAAGGCTGTATCTACCGCTAAACAAACTTTTGGAGGACGGAATATGTTGACTTCTTTAAGGGAAACGACTCCCGCCTTGGAATACGCAAACCCCCCATCCAAAAGCTTTGTATTCAAGGACTCCAGCATCAATGAAGGTGGATATTTTGTTTCCAGAAATTTGGCTGGGGAATCTGACTGCATTGAGAAATTTACCTCGGCACTTCAAAAATCGGCCTCTATCCTTAGAGAGATTGACAAAGTTCCCACAACTTATGATTGCAGCGCCGACCAACTGCAATTAGGCTTTGTTATCCTCACTTCAGATTATCTGGAACCATACAAAAGTCAATTGCCAAAATCGCATAGTTCTCTGACTCAAAACAGCCGACTTGGTTCGTGTTATGCCGATCGACATTGTGATACACTCAACAACGGCGCTGGGCGCGATCGACGGTTTGCTAATTAAGGAGAGTGATTTCATGGAGGGTATGGAACGTACCGAGGGCGACTGGGCCAAATGCAATTGTAATTAGTGACGCAGGCGCGATCGAAATCAACGATTAGATCTGACTCAATCTCCAATCATATCAATTCGCTGAATAATTTGAATCACGTTTGTAGTGAGGTGGGCAGTCCTCACAGTGTCCGTACTAGCCGATAAGTCAATTCATTCCCAGCCATTGGTTCCCACTTAATATCAGACAGTTTTGACTGTTAGTAAATACGACCAAAATTCTTGGGAATTAGTAGTTGGGTGTATCCCAAACCTAGCAGCTTCAAGCCATATAGAATTCTTCAAAATCTACATAACTCAGTTTTCCCTTGGATGAAATACAGCTAGGGAAACTTTAGTGGATTGTGCCTATACATAAAAACTCACACTCAAATAAAAACTACTAAATATAAGAAGAGGTATTCGACGGTGAATTACCTCCACTATTTCCGCATTCCTCAACTCAGGCTACTCTTAGCAAAATAAGGTCAAAAAAAAATGGATAATAGAACCTAGATTTATTTCAATGTTCCCGATTAATATTGCGGCGATCTACTCCCATAGGTAGAGGCTCCAATTCCCCTTTTGGTCAAGAGGTAACAGGCAAATGCAGAGGCAAATAAATTAATCAAAATATTTTAAAAAGTACACAATCTTTCAATTTGGTGTTAATATATAATCAAACAAGCCTGATAAGATAACTCCGGGGTGTATCTACTAATAATGCCCTTAATGGAGTCTCCAAAATGAGTTCTACATTC
The DNA here is from genome assembly GCF_036701355.1 of Microcoleus sp. Pol12B3. NCBI lineage: Bacteria > Bacillati > Cyanobacteriota > Cyanophyceae > Oscillatoriales > Microcoleaceae > Microcoleus > Microcoleus sp. Pol12B3. Next base: position 100 of record NZ_JAUBQS010000071.1, on the reverse strand, counting down.
ACTCAAGTTAACTCGCAATCTTATTTTGAAAAACGGCCACTGCGCTCCTTAGTCTTCATTGACTCCGGCGTGGAAGATTACGAGTCACTTACAGCGGGAG
>NZ_JAUBQS010000004.1:0-197902 GCF_036701355.1 Microcoleus sp. Pol12B3 | reverse complement strand
TTACTACCGATCGCCTAGAATTGTTAAAACTGTTATCTGCCCAAATTGCTATTTCTATTGAGAATGCTCAACTTTACGATCAATTAGGGGAATACTCGCGAACGCTGGAACGTAAGGTTATAGAAAGAACGCAAGAATTGGAACAGGAAATGGCTGTCAGAATGCAGACAGAAATAGCCTTGGGCAAGTCGGAGGAAAAGTTTTCTAAAGCCTTTCGTTCCAGTCCTAACCCGATCGCGATCGCCCGGTTTGCAGATGGACGCTACATTGAAGTGAACGACAGTTTCCTCAGCACTTTTAATTACTCTCGCGAACAGGTAATTGGTTTTACAGCAATTGAGTTGAATCTTTGGCTTAATTTAGAAGAAAGTGACAGATACAAACAGCTATTGCAAGAATCAGGAGTGGTTCGCAATCAGGAATTTGATTGTCGTACTTCTTCAGGCGAGGTGAGGAAGATGCTGGTATCAGCAGATATTATTGAGCTGGGTGGAGAAGCGTGTATTCTCTTAGTCACTAACGACATTACCGATCGTCAAAGGGTAGAAGAAGCGCTAAAAGAAAGCGAGGCTAAATACCGTGACTTAGTTGAAACATCGCAGGATATGATTTGGTCAGTTGATGTTGAAGGGCGTTATACCTTCGTCAACGCTGCCGTCCAACAGATTTTTGGCTACAGCCGTGAAGAAATGATAGGGCGAAAATTCAGTGAGTTTCAAATACCTGAACAACTTCCCAAAGATAACGAGATATTCCAACGTATGTTGAATGGAGAGTCCGTATTTCAGTATGAAACCATACAATTAGCTAAAGACAGCAGACCTATCAATCTCCGGTTTAATTCACTTGTAGTGCGGGATTCCGAGGGAAATATTCTAGGAATAACTGGCACAGCCAGCGATATTACGGAGGACAAAAAAGCAGAGGCAGCCTTACAACAAGCCAAAGAAGTTGCAGATGCGGCTAACAAGGCTAAAAGCGAATTTTTATCAAAAATGAGTCACGAATTGCGAACTCCCCTCAATGCAATTCTCGGCTTTACCCAAGTGCTGGGACGCGACCCATCCCTTTCTCACATACAGCAGGAACAGATCGCCATCATTAGTCGTTCTGGCGAGCATTTGCTGACGCTGATTAATGACGTTCTGGAAATGTCTAAAATCGAGGCAGGTCGGATTACATTAAATCCTACTAGCTTTGACCTGTATCACTTGCTCCATTCTCTAGAAGAAATGCTCAAACTCAAAGCTGATTCTAAAGATTTACAGCTCAGTTGGCACATTAATTCTAATATTCCTCAGTATGTAAAAACTGACGAAAGCAAATTGCGTCAAGTCTTAATTAATCTGCTAGGAAATGCGATCAAGTTTACTACGAAGGGAAGTGTCACACTTCGAGTTGCAGCAATTAGTGAGAAACAAAAGTCCCCAAAAGACAACGAACCACGGATTATTACGTTTGAAGTGGAAGACACGGGTCACGGTATTGCTCCTACTGATGTAGATTCTTTATTTGAGCCTTTTGTACAAACGGACGCGGGTCGGAAATCTCAAGAAGGAACTGGGTTGGGTTTACCCATCAGCCGACAATTCGTACAACTGATGGGAGGAGACATTACCGTCAGCAGTACCTTGAATCGAGGAACAATTTTTAGTTTTGATATCCAAATTAGCTCCCCTGAGATGGCTAAAGTTCAACCTCGACAATCAAGAAAGCGGGTAATTGGTTTAGAACCCAATCAACCCTCATATCGCATCTTGGTGGTTGATGATAAATGGGAGAGCCGTTTGCTATTGGTTCATCTTCTCCAACCGCTTGGCTTGGAGGTGCGCGAAGCAGTAAATGGTCAAGAAGCTATTAGAATCTGGGAAACTTGGAAACCTCACCTAATTTGGATGGATATGCAAATGCCTGTGATAGACGGGTATGAGGCTACCAGACAAATTAAAGCCAAGATTAAAGATGAGGCTACCCCGATTGTTGCGTTGACCGCTAGCGCTTTTGAGGAAGAGCGAGCCGTTGTTTTATCATCAGGCTGTGACGATTTTGTAAGCAAGCCTTTCCAAGAAGAAGTTATTTTTGCCAAAATGGCTGAACATTTAGGGGTACAGTATATCTATGAAGATTTACCGAACGTTACATTATCTCAGCTTGGGGGTCAAGACTTGAGTGTAAAAGAAGAAGAAAAAACAGAAAATTTAAAGGCAACTTTGGCAAAAATGCCTGCGGAGTGGTTGAGAAAGTTAGATCGAGGATCTATCGATGCTGATGCCCACCTGATTTTAAGTTTAGTCGCCACAATCCCTGAATCCGATACTTCTTCTGCGGAGGTTCTCACCGATTGGATTCATGATTTTCGATTTGATAAAATTACTGCTTTAATAGAAAAAATTCTTCCATGAACAGCCAGCAATTAGAATCTCATGTTGCCAATCTTTTAGTAGTTGATGATACCCCCGACAACCTGCGTCTTTTATCCATTATGTTGAGCGACAAAGGATATAAAGTTCGGGGCGTAATAAACGGGGCAATGGCATTAAAAGCAGCGCGTTCAACCCCGCCAGATTTGATTTTGCTGGACATCACGATGCCCCAGATGAATGGGTATGAAGTTTGCCAACACCTAAAAGCGGATAGCAGAACTTCGGGTATCCCAGTTATTTTTTTGAGCGCCCTAGATCAAGTATTAGATAAAGTCAAAGCATTTGCTGTGGGAGGAGTAGACTACATCACCAAGCCATTTCATTTAGAAGAAGTTTTAGCTCGTGTTGAAAATCAACTAACTATTCAACGTTTGCAAAAAAAATTGCACGATCAAAATGCAAGATTGCAGGAGTCCGAGGCTAAAGAGCGGAAGAAATCCCAACAACTAGAGCTGGCTCTACAACAGTTACAAAAGGCACAAGCTCAACTCATCCAAAGCGAGAAAATGTCAAGTTTAGGGAATGTCGTAGCAGGGGTAGCTCACGAAATTAACAATCCGATTAGCTTCATTAAAGGGAACCTCTGCCCCATAACCGAGTACACTGAAGATTTGCTGAGGCTGGTGCAACTCTACGAACAAGATTTTCCTAATCCCACAGCCGCTATCCAGGAACAACTGGAGGCAATCGATTTCACTTTTCTCAGGAAGGACTTGCCGAAGCTAATTGCTTCTATGAGAATAGGAGCTGACCGAATCGGAGAAATCGTGCACTCGCTACGGAATTTTTCCCGACTCGATGAAGCTGAGTTAAAAGCGGTGGATATTCATGAAGGAATTGAAAGTACGCTGATGATTTTGCAGCATCGGCTGAAAGATGAAGCAGACCAAACGATAATTAAAGTTGTAAAAGAGTATGAGGAGCTGCCAAAGATAGAATGTTATGCGGGGCAAATAAATCAGGTTTTTATGAACATCCTGACTAATGCGATTGAGGCGTTGCAGTCACAAAAAAGTTGGGAAAAAGAGGCCGATAATAACAGCCACATCCCTACTATTACTATTTGCACGAAGTTACTCTCCGATTTTCAAGTGGGTATTTATATTACTGATAATGGGCCGGGCATAAAAGAAGAGATTCAACAACGCATTTTTGAACCCTTTTTTACAACGAAGCAAGTGGGCCAAGGAAAGGGTTTGGGATTATCGATCAGCTATGCTATTGTAGTGGACGAGCACGGCGGGCAACTTCGTTGTGTTTCGAGACCTGCTCAAGGGGCGACATTGGTAATCGAAATTCCGATTCACCACTTTAAAAAATATTTTTATGAAGAAGATTTAGGCGGGTTATAAGCCACACTAAAATAAAAGTAGTCAAACATGGTGTAAAATCAGGAATCTTGTTTATTTATGAGTCAGTGTATTTGTAATTTTGAGACAAATTTATATTAATCACAAGTTCATACTCTTAGCCACAGAGTCCGAAATATTTTCCGGCAACGCTCCTTAAATTGCCAACGGTCACCGACTTGTTTTTTTGCATAGCTTATGCACGCACTCTCAAACCCACAATAATAATGATGAATTTCCACCCTCATTTTTTTTCGGCAAAAACCCTAGCAATTGTTTGTGCAATTGCTGCGTTTGTTGTCCTTGGTAGCAAAGTCTTTGCCACAACAATCGGTTATGCACCGCCATTTAAAGAAACCAGCTTTTACAGTACGATGATATCTGCTAATAACGATTTAGCTGACATTTATTATCCTAAACCATCCGATCTTAATTCAGGTAATTACTCTTTCCCCATTGTACTTTTATTGCAAGGTGCGCTTGTAGATAAATCATTTTATTCAGATTACGCTAGCCACGTGGCGCGGTACGGCTTTGTGGTAGTCGTTCCGAACCATTTGCGCCCTTCGCCCTTCAATCCCACTTTACCGCCTAATTTGGCGTCGGAAACTTCGCAAATTGCGGCGGTTTTGTCGCAAATGGCGATCGAAAACACAAACCCCACATCTCCTATTTCGTCTGTTATCGATACGCAGCGCCTTGGTTTATTGGGTCATTCTTTTGGTGGTGCAGTGGGGTTATCTGTGATTGCTAATAAATGCCTCCCAGAATTGTATTTGTGTCAAGAGCCATTTACGCGCCCGAAAGAACTATTAGCGGGTGCATTTTTTGGGGCTAACTTGCGGAATCCCATTGCTAATGAATTTGTACCCATCGCTAATGATGGCATTGCAGTGGGGTTGATTCAAGGATCTATCGATGGTGTCGCCCTGCCCGATCGATCTCAAAGCACTTTTGAGCAAATTCAAACACCACCCAAAGCTTTGATCGCTGTTATGGGTGCAAATCACTTTAGCATCACTAATGTTAATAACCCTGCGGGTGCGAACCCCGATCGCAATACTGCTACCTTAGAGCAAGCCGTGGGTATTGAAACGATCGCCCGTTGGAGCGCCCTGTTTTTGCGGGCACATATGCTTAAAGATCGATCGGCATTTGATTATATTTACTCTCAAGGTGACGCCCTCGATCCGAATGTCCGCGTTACCACCGTTACAGTTTCCAAACCATCTTCTAAGTAGCTACCTAAAAAAACGTAAGATAGATTAAGGCTAATAGATAGTGTGCGTACAGTTTTATTATTGGGCATCACTTATCTGACAGACCGCGAGCACTATATTTTTTTAACCATCTATGTACAGTAATTCTATGTACATCTAAACGTTCAGCTACATCTGTAAGGCTTTGACTCGCTCCAGTTTTTAACCAATCAAGTGCCTGAATTTTTTGTTTATTAGGTAGAGTTCGCTACTCGGACAGAATTATTTTTAACTCCTCTGCTGTTAAATCAATTCTTTCTGGGTAGTTTACTTTCATAAAGTATTCCTCAAACTTTGTTCTTCATTGTAGCAGTTCTGTTTGGGAAATGATATTTTTAACTAAATTTCCCTTTTCAGTAACGTCAGCCTGCCGCTTAAAGACTAGCAACGTAATATCATCAAACACTTTCTGCTTACCAATATGTTGCCGCACATCTACAATCACCGCATCCTTAACTCCTGCTGCAGACTTGTGCCAATTTTGACTAATTACTTGACACAATTGCTTCAGTCCATACTGCTTTTTGCGGATGTTATAGGCTTCTGGAATCCCATCAGTATAAAGCACCACGCCATCTCCAGGTTCTAGCTCAATCAGGACGTGACTGATGAAGTCTGCGATATCATCATCTAAAGCGATGGGGAAGCCTAACTCCATCGTATCGATGCGCTCAACATCTCCATTTTTTCGCACAACTAGCGTTTCTTCATGCTGACCGCTGATGCTAATGAGTCCTTCGGAGTAGCTCAAAATCGCCAGCGTCAGACTTTTCTCAGAATTCATGCGCTGTACGTTTTTGTAGAGGGTACGGTTGAGTACATCCAAGAATCGAACGGGGTCTAGTTCACGAATTTCTTGCAGGGTGCGAACTGAGGTTTGCGCCATCAGCATCAGAATGCCGCTTTCGAGGCCATGTCCGGTGACATCACCGATCGCCAGTGTGACAACACCATCGATCTGTAGCACGTCGTAGTAGTCACCTCCTACTTCATCAGCGGGTTCCATGTATCCGGCGATATCTAGTCCGTCAATTTCCAGTTCCTCAGGGTTAGGCAAAATCATTTGCTGGATCTGACGCGCCACATTTAATTCTGCACCTAAGCGGAGGTTGTCTACTTTGAGTTTTTCGTTGAGGCTAATGATTTCTTGATTAGCATGAGCGAGTTCTGCTGTTCGTTCTTTAACTTTGTCTTCGAGGGTTTCAAAGGATTCTTGGATTTGCCTCGCCATACTGTTGAACGATCGTGCCAGCAGACCGATTTCGTCTCGCGATCGCATCTTCACACGGATGTCTAACTTACCTGCCGTAAACTGGGCAACCGCTTGGGTTAGGTTAATCACAGGCTTTGTTAATAGTTGTGCGATCGCCAAAGCGATGATAGTTACAATTGTGGCGATGATTGCTAATAAAATAAGTGCATCACGTATTTGTTTTTCTACAGGTGCTAGCGCAACGGCAATGGGTTGTGCGAAAAGAACTGACCAAGGTTTATATTTCAGGCGGGCGATCGCTAACAGGCTCAACTCATTATTACCCCTAGCTGCCAATCGTGTGGTTAGATAGGGCTGCTTAGTGTCTAAAGCTTGCTTGAGGTCGGGCAAATTGATTGCAAATTCTTTCGTTATAGTCTTAGGCAAACGCCCTTCGCGTTGGAGTTTCGCTACAACATTGGGTGACAAAGGCACAATTGATTTGAAAAGGAGTTCAGGTGTAGTGCTATGTGCCAGATGAATATAGTGATCATCTAAAAGAACTGCTAAGGATTTCGCACCTGCGCGTTCAGTTTCCCGAGTCACCAACTGCTGGACAGATGTGGCATTGTATGTGACTCGCAATACACCCAATATATTTCCCTTCGCATCGCGAACAGGACTGCTAAAAAAAAGCGTAGCGAGGTTGGGAATTGTCGTCGATTGCCTAATACTAGAAACAAAAGGTAGTTGAGTTTTGAGCGGTTCTTGGAAGTAATCTTGGCCGGATTCATCTCGTCCGACATCCGGTGTATTCGTATCGAGTACATTCCGTCCCTTTAAGTTGAGCAAGGCATAGGAGATAATATTAAGCATATCTTTGCGACTGAGCCGGGTTAAGGTTTCAGTCGCTAACATCTCTTGGGGACTACCATTTCGCCGTTCTGGAGGTAGGCCCAGATAGGCGGCCAAACCTGGTAAAATCGCTTCTACGCGCACGGCACTGAGATTCCCATCGATAAACCCATCTATTCTGTAAACAGTTTCGTTAGCTGCCGCAAATAGGGATTGTCGTGCGTTGTCGGTCAATGCCTTTTCAGTTGTATTTTTGTCGATAAATGCTAACAACAGCAATGGAATTAGAGCAACGAGGAGAAACGACACGATTAACTTTGTACGAATGCTGTTGAAAAAGGAACGCTTCATGGTTTCAGACTAGGAGGGGGGGTTAAGAAAGAAGAATTGAACAATTTTTCTAGATTGGGAAGGCGCGTCACATTGCCAGCGCGAATAAAAAAGTCCGCATATTTCTTGGCAGTTTTGTAGATATAATTAGGACTGTCTGATTGAAAGAACTTTTGATTTTCGGCAAAGTCAGTGAGGTCTATTCCCTCGAAAGAGATTGTCTTGCTGGGAATATTCAACGCTTTGCTCACGAGCGCGTTTCCTTCGGGAATATTGGCTTCCCAATATGACAAGGCTTGAAACCAGCCTCGCACAAAGGCGCGAATATCTTCGGGGCGATCGCGTATCGCCTCACCCCGAAACGCGATCAAATCCAAAATTAAGCCTGGGGTTTGCTTGCTTGTAAACAAAATTTTTGCCCCTATTTTTAATGCTTCCGAAATATGCGGTTCCCAAGTGTGCCCTGCTTGGATAGCATTGTTTTGTAAGCGCTGGGGAACTTCTAAACCATCAACTTTAACCAGCCTAACATCATCGCTCGTCAGCTTAGAGATTTTCAACATCTCAGTAACGAAGACTTCGCTAAAGCCGCCTAGATTTGCACCAAGCTTTTTTCCTTTCAAGTTAAGAATTCTTTTAATGTCCGATTGCGCGACTACGACATCTGCACCAGTCGATTCATCCACAACCATCACAGCTTGGATATCAGGATTTGTGGCACTCAAGATCATAAAATCTCCCAAGGTTAATCCGATCCCATCATACTTCCCTGCACTGAAATCTGCTTGTTGCAATTGTAAGTAGTCTACATAGCTCAGTTCCACGTCTATCCCTTGCGCTTTGAAGAATCCTTTCTCTTGAGCAATGATGCCAGGCATATGGCCAACAAAAGAGATAAAACTTACTTTCAGGGGAGGAGTTTTTACTTTTAGAGATTCCGGAGAATGACAAGCAAACAGCAGCCCGCAGGTAATAATAATAAAGATGCTGTTGAAAAAGGAGCGCTTCATGGTTTCAGACTATGAGGGGGGGTTAAGAAAGAAGAATTGAACAATGTTTCAAGATTAGGAAGGCGCGTCACATTGCCAGCGCTAATAAAAAAATCTGCATATTTATTGGCGGTTTTGTAGATATAATTAGGACTGTCTGATTGAAATAACTTTTGATTTTCTGCAAGGTTAGTGAGGTCTATTCCCTTGAAAGAGATTGTCTTGATGGGAATATTCAACGCTTTGCTCACGATCGCGTTTCCTTCGGGAATATTTGCTTCCCAATATGACAAGCCTTGAAGCCAGCCTCGCACAAAGGCGCGAATATCTTCGGGGCGATCGCGTATCGCCTCACCCCGAAACGCGACCAAATCTAAAATTAAGCCAGGGGTTTGCTTGCTTGTAAACAGGATATGCGCCCCTAAGTTTAATGCTTCAGAAAGATAAGGTTCCCAAGTGTGTCCTGCTTGGATAGCATTGTTTTGTAAGCGATTGGGAACTTCTAAAGGCTCGACTTTAACCAGGCTAACATCATCGCTCGTCAGTTGAGAGGCTTTCAACATTTCAGTAACGAAAACCTCGCTAAAGCTGCCTAGATTTGCACCAAGCTTTTTTCCTTTCAAGTTAGGGATTGTTTTAATCTCCGATTGCGCGACTACCACATCTGCACCTGTCGATTCATCCAAAACCATCACAGCTTGCATATCAGGATTGGTGGCGCTCAAGATCACCAAATCCCCCAAAGTCAATCCGATCGCATCATACTTCCCTGCACTGAAATCCGCGTCTTGCAATTGTGAGTAGTCTACATAGCTGAGTTCCACGTCTACCCCTTGCGCTTTGAAGAATCCTTTCTCTTGAGCAATGATTAGAGGTGTATAGCCAACAAAAGGGACACAAGATACTTTTAGGGGAGGACGTTTTACTTTTAGAGATTCCGGGGAATGACAAGCAAACAGCAACCAGCCGATAATAATTAATATACAGATGTAATTGAGTAGTTTAGACATACTAGCTAGAGCATTCCTGGTGTAGAAAAGGCGACTGATATTTTCTTGAACCCGATCGACCTAAGTGCATCGTCCGCAATCGCCGCTAAACCTGTTCCGGTGGCTATATCTAGAACAAGCTTGCCCGATCGCACTTTTGCCACTTCTACTAACCGAGTTGCAGCTTGTTTGTGCAATTCATTCTCGTAGCCTGGAGGGTTGTTGCAGTCATTGAGAATCTCCTGTTTGTAGGCACTTAGCGAGTCAGTCATGCCGAATTACTGGTTGAACTTTCTACTTTAGCAAAGTCTTTGACCTCAATTAAGAAATCAATAATCGGTTTTGCATAAATGCTCGGTATCGCTGTGCTACCGATATGGTGAACGGTGACCGCCTTTTCTCCCATTGCTAATGCAATCTGTTTTGACTCTTTAAGGAAGGTAATTCGCCATCCTAGATCGTGGGGAAATACTTCTACTTTTCGGAAGTTTTTAAAGTTAGGCAAAGACATAATATTTACCTGTTAGCTAAATATTATTTGGCACGACAGTTACTATTTTATCAGCTCTATCGGCTCACCAGAAACTCTAAAATATAAAAGATAAAATTTCAAAGCGAAATAGTTTTTACCAAAACTCAATTTGAATCGGGGTTTTTAAAGTGGCAGCATATTCAGGAACAGGCTTTCGGGCCTGTTCCACAATAAAGATGATTAGGAGTTAAGTACGTGCAAGTTATCGAGCATGGTTTTAGCAGTTGCGATCCAGTCGGGTAACTCGGGCGATATCGCGTATACCCAAACGATCGCGTGTAGCTGTCGCATTTTACGGTACGGTTCCAGAGTGGCAAAGTCGGGCGCATTCGGATAAGCGGCCATCCCCTCATCGTCGAGGTTAATCAAGTCCCAGGCGATAGAACCGGTGCAAGTGTCCTCAAAATCGTTCCACAGCAATCCTTTCGCAGTTGGAATTAAATTTAAGGCATGGGCATCTCCGTGCAGCGGCTGCAACACGCTGACTGAATTGCTTAACTCCCCAAGCAGGCGATGGTAAGTTGTTTGCAGCAGCGTCAGGTCACTTTTCGGCAGAATATTGCCAAGCTTTTCGAGCCTTTCGAGCCCGCGCGGAATATCGTTGAGGGGCGGCGCCAGCAGCGGGTAATCGCCCGGGTAATCCCGCAGAACCGCGTGCAGTTCAGCTTGCATTCGTCCGACTGTCGCCCCATCGGGCAAAGCATCAGAGATTGGTTCAAAGTAGCGCCAGAAGCTCATCGTCAAACCGTCGCAATGGTGGGGAACCGGGGGTAAAAAATCGCTGGGAGGGACTACAGGAGCGCCTTTGGCAGCCAGAAAGGCGACGACAGAGAGTTCGCGGGCCAACCAAGACTCGACTGGCGATCGCAGTACGGGGGTTAGGGTAGCGATCCGAGCCACAATGGGTGCAGGTTTCAGGTGAACTCGCACGGAATAGGTGTCAGCAAGCACGTGGGGGTCGTTTACCCGAATGTCGGCTGCAGAGGCAACAGACACCGATGCTGCGACGGCGCGGGCTGTAAGTTCGGGGCGATCGAATTCTGTCGATGGCATAAGCGGCACATTAAAACTGGTTCGCAGTTGCCCGCAGCCGGCGAGTCAACGCGCAACTGCGAACCTACTTTTTTGTATTATATTGTAATACAAAAGCTCGCACTCGCAACGCAGAGAGCATGAGGGAGCTTCCGCGATACAATCTGTGTTTGGTAAAGAATTTTTACAAGTTCACAGCCCATTACAGCCTTTGCGGCTTGTACTACCCAACCTGCCTGAAAATATGGATTTTGCTACTCTTGCTGCCCAGCTAAATGCTGGAACTATCTTGCCAGAGGGAATTGTCATCATCACCCTCTTGGTGGTTCTCGTCGGCGATTTAATCGTAGGCCGCAGTTCCTCGGGTTGGACTCCCTACGTTGCCGTTGCGGGTTTGCTGGCCGCCGTCGCTGCCTTGTGTTTGCAGTGGGATAACACGGATACCATCTCGTTTCTGGGCGGTTTTAACAGCGATGCCTTGAGTTTAGTGTTTCGCGGAATTATCGCTTTGAGTGCGGCTGTCACTATTTTGATATCCGTCCGCTATGTACTGCAAACTGGTACTGCTTTAGCGGAATTCATCGGCATTTTGCTTAGCGCTACTTTGGGGGGAATGTTCCTCAGCGGCGCTGATGAATTGGTGATGATTTTTATTTCGTTGGAAACTCTGAGTATCTCGTCTTATTTGCTGACAGGTTACACAAAACGCGACCCGCGTTCCAATGAAGCTGCTTTGAAATATTTGTTAATTGGGGCTTCTTCTTCGGCGGTGTTTCTCTACGGGATTTCGCTGCTGTACGGGTTGTCTGGCGGCGAAACGAAGTTAAGTGCGATCGCGGCTAACCTTTCTACCGTGAATGAAGGTCAATCTCTCGGTTTGGTGATTGCTTTGGTTTTTGCGATCGCCGGAATCGCCTTCAAAATCTCTGCGGTTCCCTTCCACCAATGGACTCCTGACGTTTACGAAGGTTCTCCTACACCCGTTGTTGCCTTCCTTTCTGTCGGTTCCAAAGCAGCCGGTTTTGCCCTAGCAATCCGCTTGTTAACAAGTGCTTTCCCCGCACTTACCGAACAGTGGCACTTCGTGTTCACGGCCTTAGCCATTCTCAGCATGGTGTTAGGAAATGTGGTTGCCCTCGCCCAGACTAGCATGAAGCGGCTTTTGGCTTATTCGTCGATCGCCCAAGCCGGTTTTGTAATGCTGGGTTTGATTGCAGGAACAGAAGCCGGTTACTCCAGCATGATATTTTATCTGTTGGTTTACCTGTTTATGAACTTGGGTGCTTTCGCCTGCATCATCTTGTTCTCGCTGCGGACTGGAACCGACCAAATTAGCGAATACTCAGGTTTGTACCAAAAAGACCCGCTGTTAACTTTAGCCTTAAGTATTTGCCTGCTTTCTCTCGGTGGAATTCCGCCCCTGGCTGGATTTTTCGGCAAAATCTATCTGTTCTGGGCCGGCTGGCAAGCAGGACTTTACGGCTTAGTTATTCTGGGATTAGTTACCAGCGTAGTTTCGATTTACTACTACATCCGCGTTGTCAAGATGATGGTAGTAAAAGAACCTCAAGAAATGTCAGACGCGGTAAAAAATTATCCCGAAGTTCGCTGGAACCTTCAGGGAATGCGGCCTTTGCAAGTCAGCGTTGTACTCACTTTGGTTGCGACAACTTTGGCGGGAATTTTATCGAATCCTTTGTTTAATTTGGCAAATGATGCTATTACCAAAACTCCCATGTTGCAGTCGGCATTGAGTCATGTGCAACCTGTTGTGGGTGCGAAAATCGAATCGAATTTGGTGTCTCGCCGGGATTGATTTTTCCTGGTTTTGAAATAGTGGAAAACGCCTGACTCTTTGAAGTTGGGCGTTTTTTTTTGTTGTGATATACTGTTAATTAGGATTTTTAACCGCAGATGTAGCCACCAGATTAACGCAGATAAAAGTTAGTACAGAGGCAACAATGTTAGTACAAAGTAAGGCAAAGTTTTATACTCCAGATGAGTACCGGGAGTTAGAGGAAACTGCTGAGTTTAGAAATGAATACCGCGATGGAGAAATTGTACAAAGGAGTGGTGTCAGTATTAATCACACCCAGATAATCGGTAATATTTATGCGTTCTTAAAATCTGCTTTGCGGGGAAAGAATGCCCGACCATTTACGAGCGATTTGCGGTTGTGGATTCCTCGGTATCGACGCGGGACTTATCCAGATGTGATGGTAGTTGAAGGAGAATTAGTTTGCACAGAGGGACGGAAAGATGAAATACTCAATCCTGTGCTGATTGTGCAAGTGCTTTCTAAGTCTACCAAGGATTTCGATCGGGAGGATAAGTTTCGGTTTTATCGATCGATCCCTGAATTCCGTGAATATGTGTTAGTCAATCAATCTGAGTTTTTAGTCGCACAATATATTAAAACCGAATCAAATGAATTGTTGTTTCGGGAATATGAGGGGGAATCAGCAATAGTTTCCTTCGCTTCAGTGGAAGTGCAAATGTCGATGCTCGATATTTATGAGCTGGTTGTATTTGAAAGCCCGGAAACAGAAGTGCAGCAATAAAATTCATGCTGTGGGGTGATGCAATGTCTAGCTTGGTAACAGTAAAATAATAATAATTTGGTTGGTGGTAAGGACTTTAGTCTTCTAATTTTTATGAGGGAAGATATGGATAACTACCGAATTGTCGAAACTTTTACCGAAAACCAGGTTTCCGACTTGATGGATTTGTATAAAAACGAGTTTTGGAGCGACAAGCGGAGGCGGGAGGATGTTCTGAAAATGCTGGCTTCTACTGATGTTACCATTGGTTTGGTCGATGAGTGCGATCGGCTAATTGGCTTTACCCGAGTCATTACCGATTTTGTCTACAGAGCCATGATTTTTGATGTGATTGTCAAGCCGACACACAGAAAATGTGGACTGGGTAAGGTGTTGATGGATGCAGTGTTAAATCATCGCGAACTGCAAGCAGTGGAGAGTTTCGCTCTTAATTGTTTGCCGAACATGATGCCGTTTTACGAGCGTTGGGGTTTCACAGATGATGTGGGCGAAATGAAGTTTATGCGGCGAACAACAGGCTGAACTCAGCCCCTTGAAATCCCCAATTTTTCTCGAATTACATCTTCTTTGAAACCTACTAAAACAGCCGTTCCATCTTTAACGAAAAGAGGACGTTTCAGCAGCATCGCATCCTTTGCAAAAGCCTCTACCCACTGTTCGCTAGTCCAATTTTTCTTGTCATCGCCCAAAGCGCGGTAAGATTGACCGGAAGTATTTCGCATGGGTTGAAAACCCAAAGCAGCTACCCAGTTTTGAATTGTTTCGCGAGTCGGCGGCTGTTCTTTGGTGTTAATGAACTCGTAATTCACATCGCTATCTTTGAGCCAGTGGAAAGCTTTTTTGCAGGTTCCGCAGTTCGGGATTCCGTAAACTTGAATTGACATAATAATGACTACTAACTAATGACTACTGACTAATCTAGCTTGTTGAACCCATTTTTGCACGCGATCGACTGAAGGAGTCAAGTCATTGCGCTGCATTGTCGCTACGTGCAGCCTTAAAACTTGTTGGTGTAATCTCTCCACGGGCATTTCAGCCAATTGAGCCGGCGAAGCAACGCCCGCGTGCAGTAACAGCCCGCAATACTGACACCCTACACTTGGAATTCGAGCCAAATTTGCCATCGCTACCCATTTATTAACATATTGAATGTTAATCTGTAATTGATGGGCTAGCAACATTTTCGCAGCCGGTGTTTTCGTCATGCGAATTAGTTGTCCGGTTGTGGTGATGCTGCACTCTTCCAGTTGAGATTGGTTTTCCTTGCTCAATCCCGGTAAGTGTGCGATCGGCCAATCGCGTACTTGCGCTGAAGTTTGAGGAACTTTGTGAGAAATTTTCATGTTTTTTCAGTGAACTTTACTTATACTTTAAAGTCTAAAATATCAAACAGTCAATAGAGGCGATCGATCGCGTCACCCAATCAACAAAAACCCGACCAAGGAATTTGACTAATTGCGGATGTTGTGACATTTCTGCTAATTGCCTGCAAAGTAGCACTTTTAGCCTGTTTTTCCTGACTGTGGTTCAGGCTTACTGCTTAACCCAATCATCCCGGCGATGACGACAAAGACTATAGAAAAGACAGCCTATAAATGATAGCAAAAAATCAGATAAAAATGAGAGTTTTCTCAAAAATGTCTGACAAGTTTGCAGTCTGAATTTTAGTGCTTTAATGCTGAGAATGCAAAAACTTCCCCTGACTGCAAACCCAACTCAAACTTATCGGTTTCTACCCATGAAAATTACAGAAGGTTATGATTTGTTAACTAATACTCTACACCAACGGCGGCAAAAACTGGCTAATTTAATTAATTTTCCGGTAATTTTATGGTCGGGGCGCAGCATTCCTCGCAATTATCCGGCACTTACTTATCCCTTTCGTGCCAGCAGTCACTTTCTATATTTTGCTGGTTTGCCCTTAGAAAATGCTGCCATTCGCTTAGAGTCGGGGAAATTAGAATTGTTCTTAGATGACGCACCTGCTAGCAGCACTCTTTGGCACGGAGAAATGCCGAAAAGAGCAGAAATTGCCGAACTAATTGGGGCTGATGCTGCTTTCCCAATGGCCGAATTGAAAGCCCGATCGATCAATGCAGGAACGATCGCTATTCAGGATTCTTGGACTCAGTTGCAACAGTCTCAAATTCTAGATCGCCCTCTGGCACCGCCCAACTCGCCAACCGGAATCGACCTAGAATTAACTCAGGCGATCGTATCTCTGCGCCTGAGCCACGATGCAGCCAGTTTGGCCCAATTGCGTCAAGCTGCGGCTGTCACCGTAGAAGCTCACAAAGCGGGAATGGTGGCCACTCGAAATGCTCAAATTGAAGCAGGGGTGCGCGCTGCAATGGAAAGTGTCATCATCTCCAAAAATATGACCTATGCCTATCCTAGTATCGTGACTGTGCATGGAGAAGTGCTGCACAGCGAACATTATCACAATCCCCTACAAGCCGGAGACTTGTTGTTAGCAGATGTCGGTGCGGAAACATCCACGGGATGGGCGGCTGATGTGACTCGCACTTGGCCGGTTTCTGGCAAGTTTTCTCCGACTCAAAGAGCAATTTATGATGTAGTTTTGGCAGCACACGATGCTTGTATTGATAAAGTTAGTCCGGGGGTGGAATATCAAGACATTCATCTGTTAGCTGCTCGAATTATGGCAGAAGGATTGGTTGATTTGGGAATCTTGCGGGGCAATGTTGAAGATTTGGTGGAAATGGATGCTCACGCGCTATTTTTTGTACACGGTATCGGACATTTAATCGGTTTGGATGTTCACGATATGGAAGATTTAGGAGATTTGGCTGGCTATGAAGAAGGAAGAACCAGAAGCAGTCGGTTTGGGTTGGGATTTTTGCGGCTGAATAGAGTTTTGCGTCCGGGAATGCTGGTATCGATCGAACCGGGATTTTATCAAGTTCCGGCCATCTTAAATAACCCAGAAAACCGTGCCAAATATGAAGATTTTGTTAACTGGGAGGAGTTGGAAAAATTTGCAGATGTGCGGGGGATACGCATAGAAGATGATATACTTGTCAGCGAAAAGGGTAGAGAAGTATTGACAGGCGAATTGCCCACAAAAGCTCCGGAGATTGAGGAGTTAGTTGCGGTAAATACGTAAGTAGAGCCGAGTTCGATCGCACATACGCAGTTCCATCAGGTGTGAAAAAAGATAAAGATGAATAAAGGTTGGTCAAGAAATCTTTTGATATTAGTTAAAAAAGTGGTCTCGCAAGTCAGAAAATTCGCAGCACTCATACTTCCACGCATGGTTCGTAAACCTATATCCTCGCGACCTCCGATGCAAGCTGCACCTTTGCCCAGCAACGAAGAAGAGAGGCTAGAAGCACTTCATCGCTACGACATTCTAGATACAGAGGCCGAAGCAGCTTTTGACGATCTCACAGCTTTAGCCTCGTATATTTGCGGCACTCCTATTGCTTTAGTAAGCTTAATAGATTCTAACAGACAGTGGTTTAAATCAAAAGTCGGTCTGGAAGCGCCCGAAACTCCGAGAGAGTCAGCTTTTTGCGCCCACGCTATTTTAAATCCCAACCAATTGCTAGTTGTACCCAATGCTTTAGATGACGATCGCTTTGCCGCCAATCCGCTAGTAACTTCCAATCCAAATATTCGGTTTTATGCTGGCGCGCCGCTAGTAACTCCTGACGGTTATCCGATCGGCACTTTGTGCGCGATAGATACAATTCCTCGTAATCTCACCCCACAACAGCTAGAAGCGCTGCGGACTTTAGGACGGCAAATTATCAACCACATGGAGTTGCGAATCAATCTGACTAAATTAAAGCGCGCACAGATCAAGAACCAACAAGTAGAAGAAAAACTCCGTTCTACAGACGAGCAAATTGTCAATTTTTTAGAAGGAATGAGCGATGCTTTTTTTGCTTTTGACACGCAGTGGCGATTTACTTACGTCAATTACAAAGGATCGCAATTTTTGAAGCGCTCGCAGGAAGAACTTTACGGTAAAAATTTTTGGGAAGAGTTTCCCGAATTCGTGAATTCTGATTTTTATAAAGAGTATCATGAAGCTGTAGCCAAACAAATTGGAGTGGCTTTTGAAAAATATTATCGTCCCTTAGAAGTGTGGCTGGAAGTCCGGGTTTTTCCTTCTCACGACGGCATTTCTGTGTTTTTTCATGACATAACTAAGCGCAGGCAGATGGAATCTGCACTCAGGAAAGAACAGAAAAAAACTGAAAGTTTACTGCTAAATATTTTGCCAGAACCGATCGCCCACAGGTTGAAGTCTAAACCGGGGGTGATTGCAGACAAGTTTGAAAAAGCAACAATTCTTTTTGCAGACTTGGTGAATTTTACCCAGATTTCTACTACTATGTCCGCTACTAAATTAGTATACTTACTGAATGAAATTTTCTCAGCTTTTGACCAACTGAGTGAGAAGCACGGCTTAGAAAAAATCAAGACGATCGGGGATGCTTACATGGTCGCAGCCGGTATTCCCATTGAACGTCCAGACCACGCAGAGGCGATCGCCGAAATGGCGCTGGATATGCTAGCAGCAATTAAGGAATTAAATGTGAAGCTAGACGCGAAATTTGACCTCCGCATCGGTATTAATAGCGGGCCGGTGGTAGCGGGGGTAATCGGCACTAAAAAATTCATTTACGATTTGTGGGGAAATGCGGTGAATACAGCCAGCCGCATGGAATCTCACGGCATAACAGGTCGCATTCAAGTCAGCCACTATACTTATGAGCTGCTCCAGGATAAATATGAATTTGAAGATCGTGGCGAGATCGAGATTAAAGGTAAAGGGGAAATGCAGACTTATTTGCTGATGGGTAGAAAAATAGCAAGCGAGCTCAAAATCTCAGAGTAAATAAAACTAAGACTGGAAAGTACCTGATTGTTGAGGGAAACTCCGGAGGCTGCGATTAATCGCCTCTTCGGCGCGATCGCCCTGTGGCAGAACGGCTGCTGCAGATCAACCAAATAAGATTATGCTATAGACAGAGATATCGGAGCAATCCTAGGCGCGGTACTCGACGTTATAAAAATACTAAGTTGAAGTCGTCGGAGCCTTTAATAATGGTTCAATTTCATATTCAAACAGATAGCGATATTCCAGCATCCACCCAACTATTCAATCAAATCAGGTTCGCGATCGCCTCGCGACAATTTCCGCCCGGACACCGCTTGCCCAGCACCAGACAGCTAGCCATGCAGACAGGTTTGCACCGCAACACCATCAGCAAAGTATACCGCCAGCTCGAAAATACCGGACTCGTAGAAGCGCAAGCAGGATCCGGCATTTACGTCCGCGCTCAAGGCAACGAAGTTGTAGGCAACAAACACAAATCTCCGATCCTCGAAGAATATCCCCTTGCCAACAAAATAGTGCAAGGAAGTATCGATAAACTGCTGGAACAGGGCTGTACGCTCAACCAAGCGAGGGAATTATTTTTGGCCGAAATTGACTGGCGGCTCAGGTGCAGCGCCCGCGTGGTCGTCACAGCCCCTACAGAAGACATCGGCGTGGGTGAACTGATGGCGAAAGAACTCGAACAAGCTCTTCGCATTCCCATACAGTTAGTCCCGATGGAACAGCTAGGTACTTTTTTGGATCAAATTTCTTCGGGAACTGTGATCACGAGTCGATATTTTATCGGAGAAGCAGAATCGATTTCGGCACCGCGTTCGGTGCGAGTTATTCCCGTAGACATCTACGACTACAGCCAGGAAATCCAGTTAGTGGGGGGTTTGCCGAAAGACAGTTATTTGGGTCTCGTCAGCCTGAGTCCGGGAATGCTGCGATCGACCGAAGTCATCATCCACAGCATCCGGGGAGAGGATTTACTGGTGATGACGGCCTTGGTGTCGGACGAGTACAAGATTAACTCGATCGTGCGATCGGCCAGAACAATTTTTTGCGACCAACCGAGTTTTGCTACAGTAAAAGCTGCCATCAATGCGGCTAGAGAAGATATTATTCGTCCCCCGCAACTGATATGCTCCGAAAATTACATCGGATCTAAGTCGATTAATTTGCTCAAGCGCGAGTTGGGCTTGGGGTGACGAAGGAAGAAGGAAGAAGGAAGAAGGAAGAGGGAAGAAGGAAGAAGGAAGAAAAACAATTCAACTTTTTTAAGTTACCAATCCCAATGCCCAATGCCCCAATCCCAATTCCCTGTTTGGCCAATGCCCAATGCCCAATGCCCAATTACCAATTACCAATTATCTATGACAATTGAAATCCAACCTTCAATTAATGTTAAAACGGCGATCGAAAGCCGCCGCGCCGCCCGCAGCTTCAAACCAGATCCGATTCCCCCAGCAATATTGGCAGAGATTTTGCGGTTGGGAGTGCGATCGCCCTCTGGTTACAATTTGCAGCCTTGGCGGTTTATCGTACTTCAAGACCCAGCCAGCAAACAAAAATTAAAAGCTTGCGCCTTCGATCAGCGCCAAGTGGTAGAAGCCCCAGTAGTATTAATCTGTTGTGGCGATCGACGCGCCGCCGGATCCAAAAACACCGAAGCCGTCATCGAATTGGGCAAAGCCACAGGGGCAATGAATGAGAATTTAGCCGGTTATATGCGACAAGCAATCCCGCAATTGTTCGAGAACCGTCCCTGCTTCGACTCCCTAGAAGCTTGGACAAACAGGCATACAATGCTCGCAGTAGCCCACTTAATGATTGCAGCTAAAAGTTTTGGGGTAGACAGTTGTCCGATGGAAGGTTTTGTCAGCGCTAAGGTGAAAGAAGCCTTTCAAATTCCCGAAGAAGTAGATGTTTGCTGTTTGCTGCCACTTGGTTATGCAGCAGAACCTTTCAAACAATATGGCGGACGTTTTGAGGTCACTCAAGTTTATTACAGCGAAAGTTATGGGCAGGCTTTGCAAGCTGAGATTTGAGAGTTAAGATTTTGTTGCAACTTGAATTTTAAGAGTTAAGGCTTGGAATGAATCGATGCCAAAGTTCAAACCAATCAAAAATCCCGACAGTTCTGCAATCTAAAATCTAAAATTCAAAATCTAAAATCGAAAGTGGTGAGATAAGACAGAGGAGAAAATATGACAGTAGCAACGCGACAAAGCAACGCCCAAATTCTCGAAATAAAATTGCAGCAACACTTGCAAGCTGCCGGATTTAAAAACTTACCGCTTTATATTAGTTGTGATTTTCGAGATGAATCTTTAACTGTTGTGGGAGAACACCCGCGCAGTTTAGTTCTCAAAGCCAAACCGACTTTTGCGGTGCTAGAAGCAGCAATTCTCGAAATAGAACCAGAATCTATTCAACAGATTGGACTTTGCCTAAAAATTACCGGGCAAAAACAGCCTTATGCTTTCCATTCTTTTACCATGCACAACCCTGTTTTGTCAAGACCAAAAACAGTGCAGTTGTTCAAAAAAACAGAGAATATTCCCGCAGCAGAAACCGGGATAGTCTTAACAGAAAATGCCGACCATATGGCGGATGTAGAGGAGGAGATACCGTTAGAAACCGATGGGAAAGATGCGTGGGATGAAGAATATTTCCCCAATTTGTCTGAGAGTTCCAGCAATTCCGCTCCGATCGCCTTTAAAGTAGCTGCCATACCCACAGATATTGCAGACAATCCCTTCAATCCGCTGGATATGGAAGCGGTAACAGTTGCCCAAAAACCCAAACATTCACCGTTGGCGATACTGGCTGCAGCAGGAATGGTCAGCATGGCGGCGCTAATTTTGGCAGGCGGTTATTATATGCTGAGCCGCCCCTGCGTCATCGGAGAATGTACTGCATTAGCTAATGCCAAACAGTTGAGCGAGAATTCGACGAAGACGCTGAAAACCTCAAAAGTTGCCAACAGCCCCCAAGAAGCGCAGCGACAGTTAAAACAGGCGATCGCCCTTTTGGAACCGATTCCCTCTTGGTCAATTCATCGCGGTGAAGCTCAAAGCGCTCTGGAAAGCTACCGGAAGCAAAATCAGAATTTAAACTCTGCGATCGATGCAGCGCGCCTCGCACAGTTAGCAGCCAAGAAAACCCAAAATCCGCCTTACTCTGCCGAGGACGGTCAGGAAGCGCAAGCTCTGTGGCAAAGTGCGATCGCCGAACTCGGAGAAATCCCCCCAGACAGCCCAGTTTATACATTTGCTCAGAAAAAGTCAAAAGAATACCGGAAAAATTTAGCAACTGGAAATCGGCAGTTAAGCACAGAGAAACAAGCCGAAAAAACGCTGCTCGCCGCCAAAAGTACAGCCCAAATAGCAGAAGCTCGCGAAGCAGTAGCTCAGACAGCCGAGACTTGGGCTCAAGTGCAATCAGGTTGGGAAGAATCCCTCGACATCCTATCAGCAATTCCCACGAGCACGACATCTTACCAACAAGCTAAACTGCTAGTTCCCAAATACGAAACCAAACTTTCAGAAGCTCGCGAGCGCAAAAATGTCGAAGGAATTTCGGAAAATGCGTATACTCAAGCTGTGACTTTAGCAGCGGAAGCTCAAATTTTTGAAGGCAAAAACGCCTGGTTTAAAGCATCTGAATCCTGGCGGAGAGCTTTGAGTTACGCGGAGCAAGTGCCGGCGGCAACTTCCTATTCCCAGAAAGCCCAACCGCTGATCGCTTCCTACAAAACTTCCTTGCAGCAAGCAGAAGTAAGGTTGCAGGAAGAAAGAAACCTGCAAAAAGCCCGCACCGATTTAGATAAAACTTGCAAAGGCAACCCAAAGATTTGCGACTATACTGTTAGCAAAGATTTGATTGCGGTGCAGATGACTCCAGGTTACGTGCAGAAACTGCAACAAACCTTCATCCAAGCAAACAACAACAATGCTGTGAAGACTCGCCAAGCTGTAGAAAAGCACGTTCAAACATTGCAAAAAGCTTTGGAGGCGATCGCCGAAAACGCCAAAATCCCGATGCAGGTGTACGATGGCGAAGGCAAGCGGATTGGGAGTCACGAACCGAAGTAGTTGTAGTTGTAGGGTGCGTGAGGGCGAAAAATCTGTCTGAACGATCGCAATATTTACACTCACGCATCCCCAGCAATTTCACCCGCAGTCAATCCAGCTTGAAAAACTTGTTTCGCCGTCAAATTCAACTCTGGAAAAGCTGGTGACTCAATCCTATCATTTCCCCGAAACAAACTCACCTCATACTCGCCGTCAACCAACTGATAAACAGATATCGTTGGTTGTTTGGGATTGCCAATAAACCTGCGGCCGCCCAACCCGAGATAATCCACAATCCAATATTCAGGAATCCCGATTAGTTCGTATTCGCCTACTTTTTTGATGTAGTCATCTTGCCAATTCGTGCTAACTACTTCAATAACCAGCGGAATTGATGCGCCTTGAGTCACGGTTGAGAATTTTTTCCACATAGGTTCTGACGCTAAGTTGGGGCGATTTAATATCGGAATATCGGGCGAATAAGCTGATTCGTTTTCTAGTGGCTTAACTAATGCTTGTTTGGGGATGAAGTACGGAAGTTTTACCTTTCTAAACTCAGCAGTTAACTCAGAGGCTAAAAAACCGATAACTTCTTCATGGTTTCCTAATGGCTGTGACATTTCAACAATCTCTCCATTGTGCAGTTCATAACGTGCATTTTCGGGCTTCCATTCCGCAAATTCTTCAAAAGTTAGCGGTTTAGTTGCTATTTGAATCATGGCTATTCTCCTTAGTGATGACTGGGGCGGGCTATTCTTCTCACCCCACAAGATAACTCACTCTGTGTGGAACAGGCCGGAAAGCCTGTTCAATAAAATAAGGCTCAATGCAAGTTCCTACCTACATTATATTACCAATTATCAATGCCCAATTATCAATGCCCAATGCCCAATTACCAATTAACAATTACCATTTGATCAATTGTGCGTCTTGATTGAAAAACTTCCGGGACAATCCCTCAGTCAACAGCAGAGTTGCGATTATAGTTGCCAGCGCTAACACAAACATAATTAAAATCTGGTAAGATGCTGCATCGAGAGGACTGACACCGCTCAGCATTTGACCTGTCATCATTCCGGGTAAAGTTACGATTCCTACCACCGTCATTGTATTTAAGAGCGGGATTAATCCAGCTTTGATCGCATCTTTGCGGTATTGTTTGACTGCTTGCTGCGGCGTCGAACCTAAACTTAAATGGGTTTCTATTTCTAACTGGCTGCTATTAACTGTACTCACCAGTCTTTCGCCGGCGATCGCCCCGGAGTTCATGGCATTGCCCAAAATCATACCCGCTAAGGGAATCAGGTATTGCGGTTCGTACCAAGGGTCAGGTTGCAAAATTAGCAAGTTTGTATAGGCGAGAGTCAAAGCCGTACTGATAAAAATTGAACCCCAAACTAAGGGCAGTAAGTTCTTGATTTTTTTGCTGATGCGGTTGCTGGCAACCATGCTAGCTGTTGTCAGCATGATTGCTAAAACTGCTAAAACCAGCCAAGGATTTTTTCCCTCGGGGTCAAATACGACTGCGAGCACGTATCCGACTAAAATTAGCTGGATTAGGGTGCGCCCCGCGGCGATCGCGATCGCCCCCTCCAGCCCCAATCCCTGCCACGCCGAAAGCCCGATCGCGATCGCCACCATCCCCAAAGCCCAACCCAAATCTGTAAAATCTAGCAGAATTAACACCGGCCCACCCTTTCGATAATGTGATTGTTTGCCTGTCCAAATATAAGATATTGCAATAAAGGTTTCTGAGAAACAGTTTTGCTGCAAGAATTTGCTTTGATAATGCTTGAAATTTATGGTGTGAAGAGTGAATAATGTTCCCCCCCTCGACTTAACCCGCCAATACGCGCAGATTGGCGACGAGATAACCGCTGCGGTGCAAAAAGTGCTTGCCTCTGGCGGCTACGTAGGCGGCCCGGCCGTGAAGAGTTTTGAACGAGAGTTCGCCGATTACACTGGAGTTTCCGAGTGTGTTGGCTGCAACTCCGGCACCGATGCCCTGATTTTGGCTTTGCGTGCTCTCAAAATTGGCCCCGGCGATGAAGTCATTACCACTCCTTTTACCTTTTTTGCTTCGGCTGAGACAATTAGCGCCGTCGGTGCAACTCCAGTATTTGTCGATATTGACAGCGAGACTTTTAATCTGGATGTCGAACTCCTGGAGGCGGCAATTACCGACAAAACCAAGGCAATTATGCCAGTGCACATCTTCGGCCAACCGGTAGACATGACTCGGCTGATGGAAATTGCGACTCGGCACAATTTAGCCGTAATTGAAGATTGCGCCCAATCTGTCGGGGCCGAGTGGCAGTCTCGAAAAGTCGGCAGCATCGGCCATGTCGGCTGCTTCAGTTTTTATCCAACCAAAAATTTAGGCGCTTGCGGTGACGGTGGCGCGGTGACGACAAACGATCCTGCCCTCGCAGCTTCGATGCGAGTGCTCAAAGAACACGGACAGTCTTCTAGATATTTCTACGAAGAAATCGGGTACAACAGCCGTTTAGATGCCCTGCAAGCGGTGATTCTCAGCATTAAATTGCGGTATCTCGACAGTTGGAACGCGCAGCGGCAGGAGAAAGCGGCACTTTACAGCGAATTTCTCTCCCGCGTGCCCGGAGTTGCCGTCCCCAAAGAATTGCCGGAAGCAAAAGGAGTTTGGAATCAATACACGATCCGGCTGACAAGTCCAGAAGAGGCGCAAAATCCCTCTGGCGATTTTCGAGATTGGATGCGAGCTCAGTTGCAGGAATGCGGCATCGGTTCGATGGTTTACTATCCGTTACCTTTGCACCTGCAACCTGTTTACAAATCTTTGGGTTATCAAGCAGGTCAGTTGCCAAAGGCTGAGCAAGTTTGTCGCGAAGTCTTGTCTTTGCCGATGTTCCCGGAACTGTCGAGGGATCAACAAGAGCGGACGATTTATGGGCTGAAAGATTGCTTGGCAAAGGCCGATCGCATCCGGTAGCTTTGGCGCGATGGCATCAGCGAGGGAAATGCAGGAGGAGAAAAGAATTGCAGGGTTGCAGTGCTGTGAGAATGTGCAGGGTTCAGGGAGAGCTGTTAAGTATTTTGACCGATCACTTGTACTTTTATGTACTATATTTAATGAAAAGAAACAAATTTAGGCTAGCAATCCGCCTCGAACGGGTGCATTTTCCGCTCGCCTAAAACTTGAAATGCGATCGGTCAATGATGAAGAAGGAAGAAGGAAGAGGGAAGAGGGAAGAACGAAGAAGGAAGAACGAAGAAGAAAGAATAAATAATATTTGAACTTTCGACTTCCCTCCCCGATGCCCGATGCCCGATGCCCGATGCCCGATGCCCAATTCTCAATTTAACCTGTAATTTTCATAAGATAAGAGGAAAATAAACGAGTGCCTCAGTATCAATTCACTCAGGCTAGACGCTACGATCCACAAGCGATCGCTCAATATTACCGCAACCGTCCTTGGAAAGCAATTTGGCGCGCAATTACCGTTATTTGGTCTTTTGCAGGCTTCGTTCTGGGGATGCTGTGGGACAGTTGGCAGCACGAAGTCGCAGCACACCAGCCGGAACGGGCCGCCCACCTGCGACAAATACTCACTCGCTTGGGTCCCACTTTCATTAAAGTTGGCCAAGCCCTTTCTACCAGACCGGATTTGATCCGCAAAGACTTTCTCGAAGAATTGATCAAACTTCAGGATCAATTGCCGCCGTTTGACTCCGTGCGCGCTTTCGAGATTATTGAAGCAGAACTCGATCGCAAAATTAGCGAAACCTACAGCGAAATCTCTCCCGAACCTGTCGCCGCGGCAAGTCTCGGTCAAGTCTACCGAGCTCGCCTCCTCACCGGGGAAGCAGTAGCAGTCAAGGTTCAGCGACCGAATTTGCTGCCAGTCTTGAGCCTGGATCTTTATTTAATGCGCTGGGCCGCTGGATGGTTGGGCCCGTTGCTGCCGCTGAATCTCGGTCACGACCTTTGTTTAATAGTCGATGAATTCGGTATCAAATTGTTCGAGGAAATTGATTATCTCAATGAAGGCCGCAACGCCGAGAAATTTGCTACAAATTTTGCCGACGACCCGACAGTAAAAGTTCCGAGTATTTACTGGCGCTATACTTCAAATTGCGTTCTGACCCTCGAATGGATTGACGGCATCAAGCTGACAGATATGGCAAGTGTTAAAGCCGCAGGTTTGGATACCGATAGTTTAATTGAAGTCGGAGTCCGCAGCGGTTTGCGGCAGTTGCTGGAACACGGATTTTTTCATGCTGACCCCCATCCGGGAAATCTGTTTGCCTTAGCGGACGGCCGCATGGCTTACATTGATTTTGGGATGATGGATCAGATGGAAGAAACAACTAAAGAAACTTTGGTTGATTCGGTCGTTCATTTGATCAACAAAGATTACTTAGAGTTAGCTAAGGATTTTGTCAAACTTGGCTTTTTGACGCCAGATACAGATATTATGCCGATCGTTCCGGCGCTGGAATCTGTACTCGGTGATATCGTCGGCGAAAAGGTGTCAGATTTTAACTTCAAGACGATTACAGACCAGTTTTCGGAGTTGATGTACGATTATCCTTTCCGGGTGCCGGCGAAATTTGCCTTAATTATTCGCTCTCTGGTGACAGAAGAAGGTTTGGCCCTGACGCTGAATCCGAATTTCAAGATAGTCGAGGTGGCGTATCCTTATGTAGCGCGGCGTTTGTTGAACGGAGAATCTCCGGCACTGCGGCGGCGTCTGATTGAGGTATTATTCAAAGATGGCAAATTCCAGTGGAACAGGTTAGAGGACATGATCGCGATCGCCCGATCGGATCGTAGTTTCGACTTGCTACCCACAGCACAACTAGGCTTGCAATTTTTGCTGTCCGAGGAAGGGTCGTTTTTGAGACGCCAGCTAATGTTAGCTTTGATTGAGGACGATCGAATCCACACCGAAGAAGTTCGCAGCCTGTGGAACTTAGTCAAGGAAGACTTGCAGCCCGGTCGCCTGTTCAACGTTGCTCTAGGCGCTTTGACGGAGTTTTCCACAGCAGGAGCAGCGGCGCTAACTCGGTTTTAATTAGAAGGAAGAAGGAAGTTCGGCAACGAATTCTGTAACGGATGTAACGGATGTCAGGAAGAAGGAAGAGGGAACAAGGAAGAAGGAAGAAAGAAGAAAAATAATTCTACTCTTGCCCATTCCCCATTCCCTATTCCCCATTCCCCATTTCCCATTCCCCATTTCCCATTACCCAAATTAAGGAATTATTTGTGTATTATTTTCCAGAACCTCCCTATTTTTTAATGTCGGCTGGATTACTAGCAGGTATGGCTTCCGGCGTAGCATTTGAAGCTACTCTCAAACAATCCGTACAACAGTGGTCTAAAAATCGTTCTACTCGCACCTTGGCTAACCTGCCAAGGCTGCAATTGGTCATACCTTTTCTGGGAATGGCTGGCGGTATTTGCGTATTTTTAGCTTCTGGAATGGAGATTTTTGGCTTCCCAAAACTACTTTCTTATGCCCTAGCTTTGCCACTGACGCTACTCACTGGCTGGCTAGTTTGGACTCAGTTGGGTAAGCTTTTGATCGAGTTAGAACGCGGAGGTTCCCAAGCGCTGGATTTAGATTCTTTTGAACAATGAAAGTTAACTATCAACCTCTTTTTATCAGAAGGAAGGGGGTTGATAGTTCTCTAAGATTATCCTATTTGATGCTTTTTGAACCGGAGAGAACGCAGAGAACGCAGAGGAAGAGAAAGAAGAAGAGGACAACTTATGCAATAATTGATGTAAAAAATTTTAAATCTAAAATTTTAAATCTAAAATCTAAAATCTAAAATCTAAAATCGAATGAGTATTTTAATTGTTACGGGTGCGGCGGGATTTATTGGCTCTAACTTAGTAGAAACTCTTTTAAATCGAGGCGAGACCGTTATCGGTATTGATGAGTTCAACGATTATTACGACCCGGCTCTCAAGCGCAAGAATATTGCACGATTTGAAAAGTATCCGGGGTTTGAATTGGTGGAAGGCGATATTTTGTCTCTAAATTGGCAAGGTCTTTTATCCGATGTTAAGGTAATATTTCATCAGGCGGCGCAAGCAGGAGTTCGTGCTAGCTGGGGCGACGGTTTTCGCAGCTATACAGAACGGAATATTAACAGCACTCAAGTATTGTTAGAAGCGGCCAAAGATGCGCCAAAATTGCAAAAGTTTGTCTATGCTTCTTCTTCTTCTATTTACGGTAATGCTGAATCTTTTCCCACGAATGAAAATGCTTGTCCGCACCCGGTTTCTCCCTACGGAATTACGAAATTAGCCGGTGAACGTTTGTGCGGGCTTTATTACAAAAATTTTGGTCTTCCGACTACTTCGCTGCGCTATTTTACGGTTTACGGGCCCAGACAGCGCCCCGATATGGCTTTTCACAAGTTTTTTAAGTCGATTTTGTTTGACGAGGCTATTTCAATTTTCGGCGACGGATTGCAAACGCGGGATTTTACGTTTATCAGCGATTGCGTGGCGGCGAATTTAGCGGCGGCTGAGGTTCCAGAAGCTGCGGGAGAAGTTTTTAATATTGGTGGGGGAAGTCGGGTAGTTTTGAGAGAAGTTATTGATACAATAGAGAGAATTGTCGATCGACCTATTCGGATAGATTTTACCGAAGCTGCGAGGGGAGACGCGCGCCACACTAGCGCGGATGTGTCTAAAGCCCAGAAAATCTTAGGTTATCAGCCGCAGGTTGCTTTAGAAGAAGGTTTAAGGCGCGAATGGGAGTGGATTCAGTCTTTGTACAGTTAGAGTACAGTTAGATGCTATCTATCCCAGAAATTCCGCAGCTTAAATTGAAAATTGTTAATTTTTCTAATTCCCCAAGTTTTGAGATTTCTCCCCAAGCGAACCAACAAATTTGGAGGCGCGAGTTTGGGCTGTGTTTCCGGCGAATTCAAATAGCGGTAGTGCAGAAATACGTCTCGGTAGGGAATCTCAACATCTTCGCCAGCACACAATCTAGTAAACTTTGCAGCCGAAATACTCATGTAGTGCAAATAAGTCAATCGTCGTCCTTTGTCATATAGAACATAATCTATTACATCAAATTGAGAAGACCAATGATTTCCCGTTACCTGTTCGGGTTCAGCATATCCAAAGTTGTAAAAAGATATTTGGCTGCGGGCGACTAAATAGTTAAGTAAAGATTGGTCAGCGCCCCGTAAAGACATAATTTCCGCTTCTCCTGATGTTAATTTTTCTAAAAGTTGAGAGCAATTATTTCGATTGAAAACCCCGGCTTTGGACGCAAACCAACCCGCACAAAAAGTATGAGATTGCAGTTCATCCAAATTTAAAATTTGACGTAATTTTGGGGACGACAAGTCAAATATATAATTGAGGTCTGATTTGTATTGAAAATCGTTTGCTATCCAATCAAAATCATCAAGCTTTTGATAAATATAATCTACAGAACCCATTAACAGAGTGTCTGCGTCAAAATAGATAAATTTATCAAAAGTGCCGTCGAAACAACATAATTTTCGGTGCATTTCCAAACATTGAACAGGTTTCAAACCTTGAGATTGCCAAACTTTTTGAGCTTTTGCATGAGTTTTCCAAACTTGAGTCGCAAAATCTTCCCAGAACTGGATAGAATCGGTATTTTCAAACAGGGTTACATTGTGTAGGCGGGAAATGTGCGATCGCACTTTTTTCAAGTTATCATCATAGGGAATGATGCAAACTGGAATATCTTTTGCCCCATTGACTTCGAGACTGTTCAATAAAGCAACTAAGTGGTCAAAAACAACATCGTTTGCTAGAAGATAAATGCCATCAGTCATCGGATTTTAGTTAATAAGTAACCCAGCACATATATATTGCTTTTTAGGTGCGGGCAAGATGCCCACACCACAAGAAATAAAATTTATTCATTGTGGAACAGGCATCTGGCCTGTTCTTCAAAGCTTGTTGACAATGATAAAACATATGATTTTATCCTCACCTACTGAAAGCCAGAAATATTTTTTGCACTAAATTTGGTTGTTCCTCATTGAGATAACGATAATGTTTCCAAAGTTTCCAATAAGGGCTACCAGATTTAATCGGGATTCCAGCCCAGTGAAGATATTTTAACCTTTTGCCTTTGTCATAAAGAACATAATTTATTTCCTGAAAATGCTTGGAACCAGCCCAGCTTCCCGGTTCGGTTGCTGAATCTTTAACAAGATTGCAGCGCTTGAGAATCAGTTTAAGAATGATATAATTTAGTATAGGTTGGTCTGTGACATTTTGAGTAAAGTCGAAATATTCTCGATGCTGCGAACATTCTCGCAAAATTTCATACATTTGCGATTCTGTAATAGTTTCTTTTCTGGAAGCCCAAAAACCGCTGTTAAATACATCTTGAAGCTGTGAGTCTGTAAAGATATTTTGTTCTTTTACAGCAGGTGAAAATACATTTCGCAGTTTTTCGCTGAGGTAGTGGTAATCGCAGCAAAAAAAGTCTACTTCTGATAGTTTGTTTAAGTTGTCTGCGATGTCTTCAAAGACGATGATATCGGTATCGATGTACAGAAATTCGTCAAGGGGGCCAAACCAGGCGGCGAGTTTTCGCATTTTGTTGGGGAGGGCTAAAAAGTTGCGATCGAACATTTGGCCAATTTCTCTGGTAAACTGTTCCACAAACTCCAGATTTGGGAACAATCGCACCCCGTGGAGACGGCTGAGTGCGGCTGCCACTTGCTGATAATTGTCGTCGAAGGGAATCAGAAAAACAGGTACTTGACAATTGTACAGACGTATGCTGTTTAAAAGGGCGATCGCACTTTCGATCACCTTATCATTCGCAACAATATAAATACCGCGATTCATACATTTATCCTCAACCTTCTCAATACCCTTTTTAACAAATTCGGCGCAGAAACCTCAGTATAAGACTTTGGCGCTTGGGCAAAAATCGGACGCTTGGAGGGTTCGCGGAGATAGCGGTAATGCAGAAACAAATCGCGATAGGGAAACTCAATATTTTCGCCCGCACAAACTCTCCGAATTAAATCCGGCTGCACACCAATATAATGAATGTAAGTAAGTCGGTTTCCCTTGTCGTACAAAATCTGATCTTGCTCTTCAAAATGTTTGGAAGTGACGCTGCACCCGGTTTTTTCGCCATCCGGGAGGCTAAAAGCAAAATTATAGCTATTCATCCCCGTTTTCATCACCATATAATTGAGCAACGGTTGTTCTCCCGCCCCTTCATAGAGAATTTCCGCCTCGCCAGATTGCAGTTGAGCTAACAGCCATTCCCTAGTATCTTGCTCAAACAATCCTTGCTTGCTGGCGTAAAATCCCGAACAAAATATTTCCGAGTCTATCCGATATTGCTCAAAAACTTCGAGGAGTTTTGGCGACTGAATATTGTATACTTTAGTTGGGTCGCGAAATTGAAAATCATAAACCACAAAATTCGATTCCTCTAACTTCTGAAAAACCGGATCGAGGGAATTCATCACCAAAGTATCCGCATCCATGTAGAGAAACTTGTCAAACGGGCCGTCGAAAGCGCAAAAACGCCGGTGTGCGCCGTAAAGCCTGAATTTTTTGCGGTTCAAACGCTCTGGTGCGGCTGCTTGCATGAATTCATCCCATCGCTGAATTGATGCGATATCTTCATAAATAAAGACGTTGGGACGGTTAACAATTTCAGCTTTGATTTGCTCTATTTGGTCGTCGAAAGGATAAATACAGACAGGAGTATTTGATCCTAAGATAACTTCAATACTGTTGAGCAAGGCAATTAGTTGGTCGTAAACTGTATCGTTGGCTAACGTGCAAATTCCATTCATATCTATTAGTCCACGGAGGCGGACTTTGTTTGTGCAGAAGCGGTTTCAACCGCCGAATCATTTAAAGGGTAAAAGGGTAGAAACGTGTGATCGGGTGCCTACAGCACCAAACCGCAAACCGGAGACTACGCCAAATCGACAGCTACGCGAAAACCGATATACGATTCGCGGTTGCCGACCGAGCCCCTGACGCGATAGGCACTGCGACAACTGACCGCATGGCTGGCCCAGGAACCGCCACGCTGCACTCGGAAATTATCTCTACCAGTTTCTTCCCAAGAACTTCCGTCAGTGGGTGCGCCCTCATAGCTACCGTGCCATTTATCGCTGCACCACTCCCAAACATTGCCGTGCATATCGTACAGTCCAAAGGCATTGGGAGGAAAACTCCCGACATCGGTTGTTTTTCCGCAGCAAAGTCCTTTGGGGGCGTTTGCGTAGGGTTTGTGTCCGTTATGGTTGACTAATTCCGGGGTAATAGTTTCCCCAAAATGAAATGGGCTTGTTGTACCGCCACGACAGGCGTATTCCCATTCAGCTTCACTCAGGAGGCGATATTTTTTCCCGGTTTTTTGCGAGAGTTTGGCGCAGAATTCGACTGCGATATCCCACGATACTTTTTCTACAGGAAGTTTTTCACCTTGAAACCACGATGGGTTATTCCCCATCACCGCTTGCCACTGTGCTTGAGTAATGGGGTATTTGCCTGCATAAAAAGCGGGTACTGTTACTTGATGCTGCGGACTTTCATCATATATTTTACCTTTTTCGGTTGCTGGCGAACCCATAATAAATGTACCGCCGGAAATATAAACCATTTCCAGCACAACTGGATTCCCTAAGTCTTGGCGCAAAAAGTGAGCATAATCACGGCGGCGACTGTTTTCTTTTCCTTCAGCATTTACTGTTATTGCATCAAAGTCAAAAATAGGCGAATATTTTTGGAACTTCTCTTTTATATTTGGTTCATCTCTCTCCTTCAGCACCGAATATGCAGCCAACTTCACCTTTATTGATTCATCCTGCAATGCCGGAATTATCAAGTCTAAACCAGCTTCTCCATATTTCAGTGCTTCATACAGTGCGGTGATTCTGACTTCGACAATCGGTGAAGCTAACCGACTCTTAACACCAGGAATCCCGCCTAAGACAGTCGCACCAAATGGCACTTGAGATTGGACACCGAGTACGGCATCGTATTCTCTGGGTTGATTTTGGTTTTCTGTCATTGCGCTATTTCCTGAGATACAAACTTTGACAGCCAATTGAGCAGGTTCAATTCGTGGAGAATGATTTGTCTGGCTTCGGCAATTTTTTCCCTGGCTTCATGCCAATAATCCGGCGTAGCAACAACCTCTTTAATAAATTCTACTCCTTTCTCATCCAAACTTGGCAGTCGCAGAAAGCTCCCTGCTGGCAACAACTTATCAGCCGCCGAACCGCCGTAATAAATTGGCAAACACCAAGCTAATAAAGCATCCCAAAGCTTCTCGCTGACATACCAATCGTTTTCTGCATAATTTTCAGTAGCTAAGTTGTAATAGTATGGTGCGATGGCGTGCCATTTATTGTTCACAGTGCCGTTCCCGCGCGCCCAAGTTGGCAAGTTTCGCCCGTAAAGGTCAAAATCCAATTCTTGCGATCGCAGCAATTTGATAAAGTCTAATCTGTGGCGGTGATTGGCGCTGCGGCTAACACCTGAAGTTATCCAAGAACAGGATTTAGTTTTTGGCGGCGCAGGCATTTCATCGAGTTCTCGAAACGAGTTAGAGTGATACCAAATCGCGGGCATATAATCTGGTTTTGGGGCGAAGTCGTCTGGCCCGGAAACGTAACCGCAATAAAGTTTGGCTTGTTCGTAGTTGGCTTTGGTAATTTCAATAACTTCTGGTAATGGTGGCTCGCGGATCAGGTAAATTATGCGTTCCTTGGGGACACCGCGCAATTTTTCTCGAATGTCCTCTTCTGGATTTATGGGGCTTGGACGGCGGATTTTGTCGAGCCATGACTGCTTTTTGGGCGATCGGGGAAAGTCGAATTGATACATGAGTAAAAAGTCTGGTTCTGGGTGATTCGCTAACATTTGAATATTGCCCCATTTGCCGAAGTTGTGGGGGGTTTGTTGCCACAGCCAGTCGCTTTGGTTCATGCCTGGATAGGTGGTGATTGTGCCGATGATTTTTTTGTTCATATCTAATAATAAATTGGGTTTTTGCGTGTGGATGGGGCGGGTTTATGAGATTATTAATTTTAGGCGATAATTTTTGGTACAACCCGCCCCTACTAATAATAAATGTGGTTTTTGCGTTTGGCAGGGCGGGTTTATGAGATTGTTTATTTGAGGGGATGATTGTTGGTAAAACCCGCCCCTACGGAATTTTGAATTATCGGATATCGCACTGACTCTTCCACATAACCCATAATTTTCTGTATCCTATTTTCCCACGAAAATTGCTTGACAAAATCCATTGTTTCTGCATAACCTTCGCTCTTCCTCAGATATTTGGTTAAACAATCTCGAATGCTTTGCGCGAACTGTTGCGGGTTATCCGGTTCGCACCAAGTTGCTGCTATATTGCCCGATTTAAATTCCATTAAAGATGCAATCTCCGTCGCCACAATCGGAGTTCCCGATGCCATGTAATCAAAGAATTTTAAAGGAGATGTGAACGTCGCGGCCTCTGTCGAACAGTGCGGGTGAGTCAAAACATCGGCTGCTTGCAGCAAGCTAGCCAGTTGATTTTGAGGGAGGTAGCCGAGAAATTTAATGTTGTTAACTTGCTTGGATTTGGCTAACTGCTGGTAGGATGTTACTTGGGATGAATCACCACCTGCGATCGCAAATTGAACCAGCGGCAATTCCTGAGCTACATCCACCAACATATCAACACCTTTAAACTGGTAAAGTCCCCCTGCATAAACAGCTAAATGCTGTTTGTCATTTTGTAATAATTGCTGTCGCCAATTCTGAGCAGCTTCTGTTTGTCTCGCGAGAAAAAAATGGTTAAAACCGTTGTGCAGCGTAATTACTTTTTCTGGTGGCATCCCATTCAAAATCATGCTGTCTCGAACTGTATCGGCAACAGTTACGGAAATCTGAAACAGAGGATTGCGGATAATTTCTGGTTCAAATTGCTTGTTTTCATGGTGGTGCTGTTCGTAGATAGCGGGAATACCGTTTTTAATTGCTGCTTTGACAAAGTTCCAGTCGCGGGTGTGGACAATTTTAGTAGATTTAAGCAGGTGAATTGGTAAGTAGTATTTTGAGACTATTGTACTCGAACTCGTCCACTTGCTGTCCCAAAGGTCGATCGGCCACGGCATCGGTAAATCTGCTACTTTTAATTTATCTTGAATATTGTAAATTTTGGCAAGTTTGTCATCGGGTTTCGTGGGTTGAAAAGGAAAAAGCAAATCAACCGGATTCAAAGCACTCCAGCCTTTACGGAGGTATACCAAAACTGCTGGATAACCTAGGTTTGCTGCGGCATTGGCAGAGTGTGCAACTTGAACTAAGCTCGCTACATTGGGTTGCGGTAAGATATTTCTGGTAAAAAATACATAATATTTAGACATGGTAATTGGTAATTGGTAATTATTGGCTGTGCAGGCATTTGACTAATGAATACTGCCAACTGACTACTTTTTAACAGCCTGACGCTTAATAGTGTTTTCTATAAATTCTAAAGTAGTGAAAATATTAGCAGCAGAGTGAAATGATTCTCTGATTAACTCGTCTCTTTCTTCGGGAGAGTCTACCATTTCATCTACTAGCATTTTGAGGTAAGCTATCATGGGAGTCAGGCGAGTGCGAATTTCGTAAGAACCTCTAATTAGAGCTTCATCACGAGCGGTTTCTTCAGCAAATTGCACTGAATACAAGCGAGTGTAGTAACCTCCTTT
The DNA here is from genome assembly GCF_036701355.1 of Microcoleus sp. Pol12B3. Classification (NCBI taxonomy): domain Bacteria; kingdom Bacillati; phylum Cyanobacteriota; class Cyanophyceae; order Oscillatoriales; family Microcoleaceae; genus Microcoleus; species Microcoleus sp. Pol12B3. The sequence continues at coordinate 161,735 of NZ_JAUBQS010000004.1, read as the reverse complement.
TGCTAGCAATTCTTCGTGGGAACCCATTTCTACTACTTGTCCGCGATCGATCACGGCGATTTTGTTGGCTTTTTGGACTGTGGAGAGGCGGTGGGCGATGACTAAGGTTGTGCGATCGCAGCTCAATTTCTCGATCGCCGCTTGCACGTACCTTTCCGAAACCGTATCCAGCGAACTCGTTGCCTCATCTAAAATTAAGATTTCCGGGTTTTGCAGCAGGGCTCTAGCAATTGAAATTCTCTGACGCTGCCCTCCCGATAAGATCACGCCCCGATCGCCAATTTGAGTCTCCAACCCATCCGGCAATAGTTGGATAAACTCGTAAGCATTCGCTCCCTTCGCCGCTTCCACAATTTCTTCCTCAGTCGCTTGGGGTCTAGCATAAGCAATATTTTCGCGCACTGAAGCATTAAACAAAAACGTATCTTGGCTAACAATACCCATCGCTTGTCTGAGACTTTTTAGATCGAATTCGCGCAAATCCCTGCCATCGATCGAGATATTACCTTCAGTAGGATCGTAAAATCTCGGCAGTAAATCTGCCAAAGTTGACTTGCCAGAACCCGAAGTTCCTACCAAAGCTAAAGTCGTGCCGTGAGGTAGAAATAAATCAATTCCTTGCAAAACTAAATTTTTGTGGTTAGGATAACTAAAAGATATTTTATTAAAATGAATTCCCGATCGCAAATGAGTGTAAGGCACAGAACCGTTAAGCATAAATGGCTTGTCCTCGCGGCTCAAAAAATCATTAACCACCTCTACACTAGCCGACGTATTTGCAAATTGACTGCGCCCGCTATTCAACTGTGAAATTAAAGGAACCAATCGAAACAGTACCAATAAATAGGTTAATAAAATTGTAGCAATAGACTCTATCTCATTCGCAAATATTGTGCGACCTATGAATACAATCAAAATTATAACTATCAAATTAACAACTTCGTTAATTGGAGCGATCGCCGCATAATTTACCTGAGCCTGAAAATCCGCTTGTTCTCGCCTTTGAATTAAATGCTTGATCCGCTGATACTCCCTTTCCTCGTTACCAGTTGACTTAACCAGCCGAATCCCAGTAATCGTTTCCAGCACCCTCACCGAATAATCTTTCGACATTTCAGAAAGCAGGTGGCCAAAATGCTTGGAACGGTTAATAATATATTGATTTGTCCAAGCAACTAACGCCAGCAAAACTGTAGCTGTCACCGTCAGTTTCCACGAGATCGAAAGTAGCAGACCCACAAACACCAAAACCGTGATTGAGGTAGTAAACATTCCGATGGCCGTACCAACTGCACTAGCAGTCCGACCAATCTCTCCGCCCAATCTATTAATTAAATCCCCGACTTTAGTTTTAGAGTAAAAATCTAAATCTACTTCTAACAACAACTGCAAGCCGGCTTCTCGCAAATCAAAAGTCAAAGATCGCGTCAGAGAAGTAGCTACTAAAGTATTGATATAACTCGCAACATTTTTTAAAAAAATTGCCAGCACAACCGCCCCGGTCATCAGCATTAAACGCTGATTTCCGGGCATTCCCTCAAAGGGATACATCAAAGTTTTAATTAGAGGTGGAGCACCACGCAGCTCGATCGCTTCCTCTAAAAAACTTAAAAGCACTGGTACAATCATAGTAGTGCTGATACCGTTAAATAAAGCGCCAGAAAAGCCCAGCATCACAGTTAAGAGAATCCTGCCGGGATATCGTCTGGCAAATTTTAGGAGTAGCTTATTGGCAGACATGAAGCATTCCCAGCTAAACAGTACGGCATCTCAAAATATTCTTTAATAACAGCCAGTTTTTCGTCCTCCCGCCAGTTGTTTTAAAATAACATTTACATATCTGCGATTATATCTGAAAGGATGGGTTTCATTGCTTGAATACTATATTTTTTTACACATCTTTCCCGAGCTTTCATTCCTTGTAAATTAGCCGCTGTCAAATTTTGAAATATCCATTGAATATTTTGTGAAATTTGAGCGGGAGAACTCGGATCGACTAAATAACCCGTTCCACCTAAAATTTCTGGAATATCCCCGACTCGCGTAGATAAAACAGGCTTAGCCATTGCCATGCCATCTGTCAGCTTGAGCGGAAACTGAGCCACGGCTGTGAGAGTTTCTCGCTGAGGAACAACGACAACATGAGCCGCCGCTACAACGGACGGCATCTTCTCCACTGGAAACCTTGGCAGTTTAATAATCCAACGCCCCCATTGTTTCACAAGTTTATCATCATAATCATCATAAGGACTCCCGCCGACGATCGCTAATTTTAAATCGGGCTCATTTAACTGTTCGAGGGCCATCAAAACATCCTCCACGCCTTTATGAGGTCGCGGTGCCCCCGGAAACATCAAAACTCTATACCCGGACAAGCCGTAACACTGTCTGCTCAATTCAGGATTGTATTTAGCAGGGTCGAACATTGCAGTATCCTTACCATTAGGCAAATATACACCACCAAAACGCTGTTTTAAAAACTCTGTATCAACGGTGACTGCATCAGCATTGTGAATGAGACTTTCCATCCACTTGAGATAGAGGGGATTATCTGGTTCTCTTAATTGACCGTTGTGTTTAAAAATATCTCGATAAAGTTGTTTGAAAGAGGGACGGTATTTCCATTCATCTCCGCCGTACCAGCTCAGTTCCCAGTCGTCTATATCTAAAATTATAAAGTGGCGAGTCGCCAGTTTTTTTAGCAGTGATAACCCAAAGCTTGTAGGTTTAGGTTTGATTGCATAAATAATATCCCCATCTATTTTTTTCCAAAGTTTTTGAGCATCCATTAAAAACCCCGGATAATTTTTACCCGGTATCGCACATACCGGGATATCTCTGGGAGGAGTAGCATACAATTCCTTGCCAAACTGAAATCCAACAACTTCTACATCACATTTAAGCTCTATCAAGACTTGAGCTAATAAAAAAGCACGAATTGCACCTCCTCCTGACAAATCGCTCACTACTAATGAAACTTTCACTGAGTATTTTGTTTAAAACATTTGTTTAATTTTCCGGCTTAACCGAGCTTTTGTCAAGGCGACGGGGACTCACGTACTCCCGACCACAGCAACCAGGTTTTTAACCAGGGCAAAGGGCAGCAACGAAGTATTTTGGTAAAAAAACACACTAATGAATCCAAGACTGTTATTCAGGCCAGCAATAATTCTTCTAGGTAAATTTTCGGATATGTAGAGGCTAATTTTTTTTACTTGGGGCGGATTTTTGTTGCTTTTAATGCAGTTTGCCAAGCAACTTTAATTATTTTAAACGCCAGGGATTGTTAAGTTGATTTGGTAAAAATACTTTAGCCGTGCGATCGACTATTCTAGTAAAGAGCGATCGCGTTACGTTTTTGGCGTACTGAGGACGGTAAGGATAAGTGCAGTGCATTACTTTAATCGGTTTGTCGATCGTATAAACATCTTTCCACTTATCCAAGTAGTTGTAAACCGGGGACAAAGTTGTCATTTTCGGTTTCACCGATTCAACAGCCGCCGCAAAAGCGCCCTGATCTTTCAATAGTAACACATTTTGATGCGCCACTACCATATCGAAATATTTCTTAAACTTTGTGAACAATTCCTGAGTTTTACTGCTTTTCGTAAAAGCGATAAATCCGCCATTGTATTGAATGCTATTTTCATTGAGTGGTAATCCTACTGATTGCAGAGTTGAGAGAATATCTTGCTTGACTCTCAATAAATTAGCAGCTTTTGCGATCGCAGGCTGCACGTCTTCTGTTACCAGCAAATCTACTTCATCAAGAAAATCAAATACCTCATATATTGGTGATAGCAAACAAATATCACAATCCATATAAATAGTTTTCTCAAATAAAGATTCCCCGTACAAAGCCAGCTTAGCTTGCCGCGACGCTAAAACTGAGTTTTCGTGAGACGGTGCAGGTTTCAATATGACATTTCCAAACACCTGAAGTAAAGGATATAAAATTAGAGGGACTCTATCTATTAAAATAATAATGGGTTCGCGGTGAAACTTCCTGACAGACGCCAGAAAATGAACGCAATCCTGGAAAGAGTAAAGACCGGTTAAAATAGTGATAAATCCCTTGGCTGCTAATTTATTTGAATTCATTGATTTACTTATTTACCGAGCGTGTGTCCACTCCCAAAAGCTCTCACTCCAGTTATCTCGATAGTGAAAAATTCCTTGCCATTCATAAAAATGTACAAAATCTTTCAGGTTAATTGTTTTATTGACATTTACGATCATGTAAAGAGGTTTATCTCCATAAAAAGAAGCCCACATAGTATAACTGCTAGGCGGCCCGACAACATAGTCGCACTCAGCCAGAGCATACATATCTTCAATTAAATGACCGCTGCCAAATCCACAGTTAAAATTATCAAATAAACTCTGCTTTTGCGGAAGATTAGAACAAATCAAAAACTTAATTTTTTTTCCTTCAAATAGCATTACCACATAATTCATGACTTGTAAATATTGCTCAGTTGTGTAAAAGTACCTCCCTTTTTGATGCTGAGCATAATCCCCTTGGCGGATGTGAATTCCGACGAGCATATCAGAGTTATTTTTTAAATTCAATATCAAACGATCTACATTGATTCTATATCGCTCTAATGGTTCAAAGTAGGCTCTAATCGGGTCGGCATACTTGTGTAACTTGGAAACATCTTCTACAAACCAGCCATCTCGAAACAGCCAGCCTTGAAAACAAACTATTGAGTCCTGCTTGATTTGTTCTATATCCTGATATTTTAGCCAGCTAAAAGGTTCTTTTCGGGTTATTTCTTGCGTTTTTAATATTTTTTTATTGCTTAAATACTTAATAAAATTATAATATTTATTTCTGACAAAGTTGTTGCCTGCTGCGGTAAAACATGGAGGAGGATAACAACACAAAAAATCCCCCGCGGTTCCCACAAATAATTCTGCATATTCGTCAAAAGCAGGATTGAGAACAGTCAAATTATGCTCGATCGCCCAAGCAATGAAATTAGCAAAAAGCAGCAGTCGATTTCCGAGTTGCCCCGACTTAGCAGATATTATTAGCATATTGTATTTTTGGGGCGGGCGGGAAGCCCACCCCACAACAATTTAATCAAAATTTGCTGTAATTGTAAGGTGTGCAATGCCCACCCTACATACTAAGAGCTGTGGCGTTTTTGGTGCCACTGCCAAGCATGGGAGATAATGTTCTTAATGTCGGGATATTCTGGAGACCAACCCAAGGTTTTGATGGCTTTCTCGCTGCTGCCAACCAAAGCAGGCGGGTCTCCAGGACGGCGTTCGCACTCAACAGCTTTAATCTCTTTTCCCGTCACTTGACGAGCCGTTTCTATCACCTCTTTCACCGAAAACCCGCCTCCATTGCCTAAATTAAAGAAATCAGATTTGCCACCCTTGAGCAAATATTCTAATCCCAAAATGTGAGCAGATGCCAAATCGTTAACGTGAATGTAATCCCGAATGCAAGTACCGTCAGGAGTATCGTAATCCGTGCCAAAAATCGAGATCGAATCTCGTTTCCCCAAAGCAGCGAACAACACCAGCGGAATCAAGTGAGTTTCTGGATTGTGATCCTCTCCTAACAACCCATTAGGATCGGCCCCAGCCGCGTTAAAATATCGGAAACAAACAGACTTGAAATCGTACGCAGCGTCAAAATCAGACAAAATCCGCTCTACCATTAACTTAGTAGCACCGTAGGGATTGATCGGGTTTTGCGGGTGGTCTTCGGTGAGCGGAATTTTCTGCGGTACGCCGTAAGTCGCGCAAGTAGAAGAAAACACAAATTTCTTCACCCCAGCAGCGATCATTGCTTCCAAAAGCGTAATAGTGCCGATGACATTGTTGCGATAATATTTAGCTGGGTCGGTAACAGATTCGCCTACGTAAGCGTAAGCAGAAAAGTGCATGACAGCATCAATCTTGTGCGAAGCAAACAAGTTGTCTAGGAGAGTGCGATCGTTCGTGTCGCCAACTACTAACTCCACCTGCAAAGCCCGATCTACTAAATCTTTGTGACCGTAAACTAAATTATCCAAAATCACCACACCGTAACCTGCGTTTTTCAGCGCTAATACCGCGTGAGAGCCAATATATCCAGCTCCGCCTGTCACCAAAATAGTTTGTTTTTCTGCACTCATTTTCTTCTGCCTGTTTTTGTAGCTGGGATTGCCAATAGCCTTGTTAATTTGAGACTTCCACATCTGATGCTTTTACACTCCGCGTGAGCCGGAGAATTAAAGCAAAATATATAGGCTTTGCTGTGCGAGACGGGACGAGCGCACTCCTAAAAAACGCTTTTTACACTCCAGATAGATGCTGAATGTGCAAGTCTTTCTATTCAATCGATAAACTTGAGGCGACCAATTTGGATATAATCAAATATGCGATTAATCTGATGTCGATCCTCTTCTGAAATTTTATCATCTGACAGGATAGCCGAAGTCAAAACTAAATGTTCCCGGCGAGTTATCTTACCAGACGCTACAATCCGATCGACTTTTTGAGAAATTGTTAAGTTCGATTTGTTGTGAGATGTTCGCATTTATTCGATCGCTTTTACGCTAAAATAATTAAAGTGGATTGCAGTTCTTGACCAAAAAATATTGCGTACCCAACTGTAAATCACTTGGATCGATAGCTGGATCGATAGCAGAAATAACGTATCAGAGTTTTACTTCCCAAGATAGATATGCGGACTTAATAAATCTGCAATCAGCCTTCGGATAGCGTTCAGACTAACTTAATTATATAATATTTTTCCGAGAGAGGCACTTTTCTATGCAGGTTTATCGGCTTCCGGTACTGTTCGACAATTACATTTTCTTGCTGCACGACCCCGATCGCCACACAGCAGCAGTCGTCGATCCAGCACGGTCGCAGCCAGTATTAGAGCAACTGCAAGCACTCGGAGCCGAATTAACCGCAATTTTCATTACCCACCACCACAGCGACCACATAGGTGGCAATCAGGAACTGATCGATCGCTTTCCCCAAATTAAAGTTTACGGCGGCGCAGAAGATAGAGGCAGAATTCCCGGACAGCAAGTGTTTTTACAAGCGGGCGATCGAGTTTCTTTTGCCAACAGAACCGCCGAAGTCTTCTTCGTACCCGGCCACACAAAAGCTCACATCGCCTACTATTTCCCCCCCAGCAACCCCAGCGAAACCGGCGAATTGTTCTGCGGCGACACCTTATTTGCCGGAGGCTGCGGCAGGCTCAAAGAAGGCACTCCCGCCCAAATGTTAGCCTCTTTGGGGCAACTGCGAAACTTGCCCGACAATACCAGAGTTTGGTGCGCCCACGAATACACGCTGAACAACCTGCAATTTGCCTTGAGTGTGGATGGCGACAATCCCGATTTACAGCAGCGCTTCGCCGAAGTCAAGGAAGCGCGGAGTCGATCGCAACCTACAATACCATCATCGATCGGCCTCGAAAAAAGCACAAACCCATTTTTGCGCTGGGACTTTCCCAAGATCCAATCAGCCACCAACACCCGCGATCCAGTGCAAACCTTCGCTCGATTGCGCGGCATGAAAGACCAATTTTAACTTTAACGTTTTTGTTGTTTTAGGTAACTCTTAAACTTGAGTATCGGTTCGCTCAACCACCTGTCAAGTCTTTTGTATTTTACGTTAAAGCTCGACAGCCCCTTAAACTTATTTGGGATTTTTTCCAGTTCGTCCTTAAACGGTGTCTGAGACAACATATCAAGCCATAATTGATTGGGGGCATTGCTTTCCCACGGTTTCGGTCTTGACATAAAGTGCATCACTTTACTTGACATATCATCAGTCTTGTGGTTGTTCCATCTTTGGTCTAATTGCTTCCACCTTCCCACTAAAACTGAATTTAATGCACCTTGATCGCGATCGCCCCAAACGTGGGTTCTAGCATTTTGGAGCAACTTTTCCGACAGTTGCTCTTCCTCCCAAACCTTCATGTTGTAAACTAAAACACCACTGTTGAAATAAGGGTTTCGATCTTGATAATTGTTGGGATTTCCCCAGGTGTTGGCTGCGGCTGCTATCGGCAGAGTTTGAAAATCTAGGTTCCACAGCGGCTTTAAGCTGCCCAGAACGATCGTATCGCTGTCGAGCCAAATCAGCCTTTCTGTTTCTTTAGTATATTTTCGCGGCTCCAATTTAACGTAAGGAAGTTTAGAGCCTGATACCGAAAGAAGTTGGTCGTAATTAGATTGCAATTCTTGCCATTCAATCTGGTATTTGCAGCAATTCTGTAACTGTTCCTTTTCCGGTGAATATATCCTGGTAGATACAACGCTAATTTTGACCTGCTCCTCCCCAGATTGGCTAACATTCAGATCTACAGACTTGAGAAGTGCTGCTAACCCGAGAATATAGGTGCGATCGGCTGCTGTGAATATGTGCATAGGATTAAGTTTGTGAGATGAACGGCAAAGGTAACACAAACGTTGGGAATTGAGGAAGTAGGCGACCCTGTATTGAGGTAAATGCGATCGCCCATTTACCGTTGAGACGAACAAAATATTGCCTAAATTTCCGGTTAGATTTACACAAACAGACGGGGATTCTAAGTAGTTAGCCGCAAATAAAGTTTACAAGGTAACAGAATGTAAGGCGGGCATAACAAGAGCGATTGCTTCGTTTCACTCGCTGCGAGAGAGGGGTTATGTATTTGCAAGCTTCCTCTACTTATTTATCTGTGTGCAAGTACCATCTGTTCGCACCCGAAAACGAGCAACAGCCATTGGTAATATGCAGCAACGCGAAAAATAATGAGACAGACTAACCTGCCATCTGAAACAGCCAGAAAATTCCCCGTCGCCTGTGCTGAATCCCGCAACTGGTTCAGACGTGGGACTCTACGATAAAATAAATTGTCTAGAGATCGATATTACCGCACAACGATCGACATCCATCTTAGGTTTGAAGTGTCACCCTGCTCAAATCACAAGTTCCTCTGGTTATTTCCCTATTATCGATCGCGATTGGCTTGGCCAAAAGTAAAATGAGCGTTGTTAGAAACCGATGCAAAACCCACGCAATACTGAACCCCAACCAAAAATGGACCCATCTGTTTCAACGGATTCTAACAAAGTGTTCTACCCAGCCGCGCCTTTGCCAACCGATGTAGGGATGCTTCTCCAATTGGCAGACGGTAGCATTCAGGGCTGCAATTGTCACGCCCAGGATCTGTTGGGGATGACAGCAGAACAGATGCTCTTATGCACTTCAATCAACAGTCGGTGGCAGACTGTGCGTGAAGATGGCTCGGATTTTCCCGGCGAGACGCATCCGGCGATGGTGGCGCTGCAAACCGGGCAACCATGTTTAAATGCCATCATGGGCTTTTATCGGCCACAGGGAGAATTGATTTGGTTGACGCTCAATTCTCAACCTTTATTTCAGGGAGATCGATCGACTCCCTATGCGGTAGTAACAACCTTCACTCCTATCGCTCAACCTCAGCCCGAACCAGTCTGTAATGCGCCCGCGCCACAACTGTCAGACACCCTCGAAAGTATTTCGGACGGGTTCTTTGCTTTGGATCGAGACTGGCGATTTACCTACCTCAATTCGCAAGCGGCGCGGTGGCTGAATCGACCCTCGAAAGATTTGATTGGCCACAGCATTTGGGAAGAGTTTCCCGAATCAGTGGGCAGTTTGTTTGAGCAGGAATATCGCCACGCCGCCACCTTCCAAGTTACAGTTAGTTTTGAATCTTTTTATCCGCCACTTAATGCTTGGTATGCGGTACGAGCTTATCCCATCCCATCGGGACTTGCCGTTTATTTTCAAGATGTAACCGAGCAGAAGGCAGCTCGGGCTGCTTTTGTTAAACAAGCGCAAACAGTGCAGCAACAACTAGCAGAAATCGAGGCGATTTATGCTAGCGCGCCGATCGGACTTTGCTTCCTTGATACTGAGTTGCGGTTTGTGCGCCTCAACGATCGCCTCGCAGAAATTAACCGAGTTCCAGCGGCCGCCCACATCGGCAAAACATTGCGCGAAATCTTGCCAGAAATGGCAGATGATTTAGAGCCGCTTTACCGACAAGTTATTGAAACTAAAGTTCCACTAAAACAGCTCGAAGTTCGCAGGACGAACTCAGTACAGCCGGGAGTCGAACAGGATTGGCTGTTGAGTCTCTATCCGCTGAAAGCCGAGGACGATCGCGTTTTGGGCGTGAATGTGACGGTGCATGAAATTACCGAACGCAAAGCTACCAAAAAAGAAATTCAACGGCTCAACCAAGAACTAGAGCGACGAGTGAATGAACTGGAATCGATACTTGATGCTGTACCCGTCGGTATTACGATCGCCGACGACCCACAGTGTCAAGTAATTCGCGCTAATCGGTTTGCCCTGTCGATGTTGCAAGTGCCGGCCGATACCAATGTTTCTGGAACCGGAGAGCAAGCGGCAGTCCTTCCGTTTAGACGATTCCGCAACGGAGAAGAAATTCCCGGAGAACAACTGCCCATGCAACTAGCCGTGGCTTCCGGCGTCCCAGTGCGAGATATGGAAATTCAAATGGTGCGCGAGGACGGGGTTGCCTTTGATTGGTTGGTGAATGCGGTGCCGTTATTTGACGAACAAGGCGCAGTTCGTGGCTGTGTGGCGGCGTTTATGGATATTAGCGATCGCAAACAAGCTCTTGCTGCTTTGCGCCGCTCTGAGGAACGCTATCGCACTTTGTTTGATTGCCTAGACGAAGGCTTTTGCATCATCGAAATGCTGTTTGACGCCAACGAAAAGCCGATCGATTACCGCTTTTTGGAAGTCAATCCGGCCTTCTTGAAACAAACCGGACTCGAACAACCTGCGGGTAAAACGGTGCGGCAGCTCGTTCCGGATCTCGAAGATTATTGGTTTGAGATGTACGGCAAAGTCGCGCTGACGGGGGAGTCCTTGCGCTTCGAGCACGGCTCGGAAGTCATGAACCGCTGGTTCGAGGTTTTGGCGTTCCGCACTCCTGAGCCACACAGCCGAAAAGTCGCCTTACTTTTCAAAGAAATCAGCGATCGCAAACAATCAGAGAATCGCTTGCGGCAACAGGAAGAACAACTGCGGCTGTTCGTTAAACATTCGCCTGCGGGGGTGGCGATGTTTGACCGCCAGATGCGGTATATGCTGGTGAGCGACCGCTGGCTATCAAGTTACGGGATCGGCGATCGAAACATTGTGGGTCAATCGCACTACGACATCTTTCCCAATTTGCCCGATCGTTTCAAACAAATCCACCAGCGCTGTCTGGCGGGAGCAGTCGAACTCTGCCAAGAAGATCTGTTTCCCCGCCCTGATGGCTTAATCGACTGGGTGCAGTGGGAAATTCACCCTTGGCGAACCAATACAAATGAGATTGGCGGCATCATGATTTTTTGCGAAATCATCACCGATCGCAAAAACGCTGAACTCGCGGTGCTAAAGGCCTCCCAGCAAGTCAGCAATATTATAGAAAGTATTACTGATGCCTTTATGGCTATCGATTCACAATGGCGCTATACCTACGTTAATACCACAGCAGAAAAACTGCTTTCTCGCTCTCGATCGGACTTGCTAGGTCGATCGATCTGGGAGGTATTCCCCGCCGAGAAAGAATCCAATTCGAGGGCATATCAAGAATTTCATCGAGTCGTTAACGAGCAAGTTTCTGTCAAGTTTGAAGAGTTTTCGCCGTCGCTCCAAATGTATATAGAAGTGAGCGCCTATCCAGCCGCCGAAGGATTTACGGCTTATTGGAGCGATATTAGCGATCGCAAACGCACTGAAGAAGAACTGCGGCAAAAGAATGCAATTTTGAATCTGATTAACGAGTCAGCGCCCACGCCAATTTTTGTCAAAGATCGAGAAGGACGGATTATTTATGCAAATCCAGCCACGCTGGACGTACTGGGCAAACCTGCTGCTGAAGTAATTGGGCGGCGCGATCGCGATTTATACCCAATAGCAGAACTTGGAGCCACAGTCACGGACAACGATCGGCGCATTATGGAATCCGGACAAACAGAAGTCGTCGAAGAATCTCCCGATGGCATTCGGACATTTGTGGCAATGAAAGCTCCCTACCGCAATGAAGCGGGAGAAGTCATCGGCTTGATTGGCATCTCCAGCGACATCACAAATCGCAAACGAGCAGAAGTCGCCATGCAAGAACAAACTAAGTTATTGCAAGTAATCATTGACAGCATTGGTGATGGTTTGATTTTGGCTAACCAACAAGGGGAGTTTGTGTTGTTTAACCGAGCCGCCGTGGGGATATTCGGTCAGCTATCGAATGAAAAATCTTGTGAGGAATGGTCGAGCACTTACGGACTTTTTATGACTGACAAAAAAACCCTCTTTCCCGACGCTGAACTACCTCTAGCCAGAGCAATCAAAGGTGAATATGTTAATGATGTAGAGGTATTTGTCCGCCGCGAAGATTCCGAAGATCGCTGGATCAGTATCAGCGGTTATCCGGTAGTTGATACTAGCAGCGAAATCAAAGGCGGAGTGATTGTCTGTCGGGATATCACAGAACGCAAACAAGCCGAAGCAGCGCTGCAAGAAAGCGAAGAACGATTCCGCAATATGGCTAACAATGCTCCTTTTATGGTATGGGTAACAAACTCCACAGGCTACTGTAGTTTCCTGAGCCAAACCTGGTATGACTTCACAGGTCAAACTGAGGAAATAGGTTTGGGATTGGGTTGGGTAAACGCGCTGCATCCAGAAGACCGAGAATACGCCAAGAACGCATTTTTGACCGCCAACGAACGCCAGGAATCTTTCCGCGTGGAATATCGCATCAGGCGTAAGGATGGCGGATATTCTTGGGCGATCGATGCGGCTGCTCCCAGATTTTCCGAAAGCGGACAATTTGAGGGTTATATCGGCTCTGTTATCGACATTACAGAGCGCAAACAAGTGGAAACCGAGCGCGATATGGTTCTGCAATTAGAACAAACGGCCCGCGCGGAAGCGGAACGAGCTAACCGCATTAAAGACGAGTTTCTGGCGGTGCTTTCTCACGAGTTGCGATCGCCCCTGAATCCGATTTTAGGCTGGTCGCAACTGCTCGTCGGCGGCAAGCTGAAGGCGCATCAAACTGCCAAGGCTTTTGAGACGATCGAGCGTAACGCCAGACTACAATCTCAACTAATCGAAGACTTGCTTGACGTGTCTCGGATTCTGCAAGGAAAACTCACATTGAATGTTGCTCCGGTGAATCTGGCAACCATTATTCCGTCTGCGGTGGAAACCGTGCAATTAGCAGCAGAAGCTAAAAAAATTCAAATTAAAATTATTTTAAATCCAGATGTCGGCCAAGTTGTAGGCGATACAAGTCGCTTGCAACAAATTGTGTGGAACTTGTTATCAAACTCGGTGAAATTCACGCCCGAAGGCGGTCGAGTTGAAGTTCGATTAGAGCAAGTCGAACACCAAGCTCAAATTCAAGTCACAGACACTGGTAAAGGCATTACTCCCGATTTCTTACCTTATGTTTTTGACCATTTTCGACAAGAAGATGGCGCCACAACTCGTAAATTTGGTGGCTTGGGACTGGGATTGGCGATCGTCCGCCAACTGATCGAACTTCACGGCGGAACGGTGTTTGCAGAAAGCGCCGGAGAAGGTCAAGGAGCGACGTTTACGGTGAGATTACCGCTATTAAATGATGGTTCTAGAAGGCAGGGGGAGGAAGAACGTCATGGGGATGCTTGTCCCGATATGCCATCCTTGCCACTAGCTGGATTGAGAATTTTGGTGGTAGATGATGAGCTCGACTCGCGAGATTTTGTCGCTTTCGTGCTTGAGGAAGCGGGTGCAGAGGTGATTTCCCTGTCATCTGCTGCTGAGGCGCTAGAGTCGATCGAACAAACTGCACCGGATTTGCTCGTCAGCGACATCGGAATGCCCCACATGGACGGATATATGTTGATAAATCGCATCCGCACTCAGCTTGCGCCTGAGTATCGGCAGTTGTTGGCGATCGCGTTAACGGCTTATGCTGGAGAAGGGCACCAGCGCCAAGTTTTGCAAGCCGGATTTGACAAACACTTAGCCAAGCCGATCGATCCGACCCAGTTAGTTGCTACTGTAGCGCGATCGATCGTCCAGCGCCTTGAAAATAAAGCCTGAGTGTTCTGTAAGATCTTGCACTGTAGTTGATTTGGCTCATTACAGCACCCCGGTTTTGCGTAATTTCAAACTGAATTTACCCGTTAAAAATATTATCCCTGTTTCTTCCCTCGAACCTCGAATCTCAACATCCATCCGTTAAATCCGTTAAATCCGTTACATCCGCTACATAATCCGTTGCCGAACTTCCTTCTCCCTTGCGATCGCCCCTCAAACTTCGCTATTATAAAAAGTTGCAGTTAAAACCCCACAACCCACGATCATGGCCAAGCGCGTCCAATTAGTTTTAAATAAAGATGTCAGCAAACTCGGTAAAGCTGGCGACGTAGTAGAAGTAGCCCCAGGTTACGCCCGCAACTACCTAGTACCCCAAGGAATGGGATTTAGAGCCACTCCTGGCATTCTCAAGCAAGCAGAACGCCGCCGTGAAGAAGAAAGACTGCGCCAGCTAGAGCTCAAGCAGCAAGCTGAAGTCCGCAAAACCGCCCTCCAATCGGCTGGGCCTTTTATCATCTCCAAGCAAGTTGGCGAAGCTGACGCGATTTTTGGTACTGTCACCAACCAAGAAGTAGCAGAACTGATTTTCAACTCTACCAGTCAAGAAGTCGATCGGCGCGGCATCACTCTGCCCGAAATTCGCCAAACTGGTACCTACAAAGCTGAAATCAAACTACACGCAGAAGTTACCGCCGAAGTTGATATTCAAGTTGTTCCGATGTAATTAAGAGTCATCAGTCATCAGTCATCAGTCATTAGTTATTAGTCATTAGTCATTAGCTAACAACTAAGCACTGCTAACTTGCAAAGTGAGTTACGCTAACTTACACATTGAGAACTGATTACTAATAAGTGGCCACTAATAACTAATGACTGAGAAATATTGACTAATGAGCGATTTGATGCCGACAAATATAGAGGCAGAAGAAGCAATTTTGGGCGGGATTTTAATTGACCCAGAAGCTATTTCCCGAATTGCCGAACTGCTGCGGCCGGAGTTTTTTGCCATCACCGCTCATCAAGTCATTTATCGATCGGCATTAGGGCTATTTTTACAGGGTCAACCTACCGATTTAATGACGGTAACAACGGCACTAACCGACCGCAACCAGTTAGAGCAAGTAGGAGGACTAACTAAATTAGCACAATTAGTCGATCGCACAGTTTCCGCAGTCAACATCGACCAATATGCAGTTTTAGTTGAAGACAAATATCAGCGCCGCAAATTAATCGAAGCTGGCAACAACATAGTACAATTAGGTTACGAGACGGCAACACCGCTAGAAACAGTCTTAGACCGCGCCGAACAAGAAATTTTCAGCATAACTCAAGAACGTCCGCAACAGGATTTAGTGTCGATCGGCGAAACACTAAACCAAACATTTCAAGACCTAGAAAATCGCAATGAAGGCCTGACACTTCCCGGCATTCCCTGCGGTTTCTATGACTTAGATGCGATGACAGGAGGCTTTCAGCGATCGGATTTAATCATCGTTGCGGCTAGGCCGGCGATGGGCAAAACGGCCTTTTGTACCAATATCGCCCACCACATCGCCGCCGGACAGCAAAAATTGCCCGTTGCCGTTTTCAGCTTAGAAATGTCGAAAGAACAGCTAGTGCAGCGTATCCTGTCCAGTGAAGCCAAAATAGAAAGTAACAGGTTGCGATCGGGTAGAATCAGTCAAAACGAATGGGAACCAATCAGTACAGCCATTGGGAATTTATCAGAACTACCGCTGTTTATTGACGATACTCCCAATATTACCGTCACAGAAATACGATCGAAAGTCCGCCGCCTCCAAGCAGAACAAGGCGGAACCCTAGGATTAGTCTTGCTAGATTACCTGCAATTAATGGAAGGTACCAGCGACAACCGCGTGCAAGAACTATCTCGAATTACCAGAAGTCTTAAAGGTTTAGCCCGCGAACTCAACGTGCCGATTATTGCCTTATCTCAGTTGAGTCGGGGTGTGGAAGCGAGGACAAACAAGCGGCCGATGATGTCTGATTTACGCGAAAGCGGATCGATCGAGCAAGACGCAGATTTAGTAATTATGCTCTATCGCGATGAATATTACAACCCTGATTCGCCCGATCGCGGAATTGCAGAAGTAATTATTACCAAACACAGAAACGGCCCCACAGGAATCATCAAACTATTATTTGACGCCCAATATACCTGCTTTCGCAATCTGGCATCTCCGAAGCGATCGTAAATCAACCAGGAAATACACAGAAACCCGGTTTCTTAATAAAAAAACCGGGTTTCTAAACACCGTAAAAGTTTTACGTTGAATTAGATTGAGCTACCTAGCCAGCGATTTTCAACAATTCCACATCAAAAATCAGCGTAGCATTAGGAGGAATGACTCCGCCCGCACCGCGAGCACCGTAACCCAGTTCAGGGGGAATAATCAACTGGCGGCGGTCTCCAACTTTCATCGTACCGACACCTTCATCCCAACCCTTAATTACTTGACCCACGCCAATTTTGAACTGAAAAGGAGAATTGCGATCGCGCGAACTGTCAAACTTCGTGCCATCCTCCAAAGTCCCAGTGTAGTGTACCACAACCGTCTGCCCGGTTTTTGGAGTCGCCCCATTACCCTCTTTCAATTCAACATATTTCAGACCTGAATCTGTGGTGACAGTTTTATCAGTATTATCAGTCATGTCATTGCCAGCGATAGTAGCTGGTACCTCCGGTAAAGTAGCATCAGCTACTAGCAAGTTATTTTCATTCAAAGACTGTGCTGACAACTTCTCAATAACAGTCTCTGGTAAAAGATTATTCAATTCGGCTGCAACTGCTTGGGACCCAGAACCGCCCATTTGAGCGACTATCAAAAACACAAAGCAAACCAGCATTACCCCCAAGCTGACTAGAACTCCTCGCAAAATTAACCCTCCTAATACTTTTAACCGCGATATCTCAGATATCTAAGACATCTAGTACAACAAGAACTACCAAATGTTATCTGAACTTTTCCACCAAAAAACGGCAGGTTCCAGATAATTTTAAAGGCAAAAGTATGAAGTCAGAATGTTTGTAATTCTACATAAGTGGCTTCTACATAAGTGCCTTTTTTAGGCTTCTGCCTTTGGGTGACAATTTTATCACAAGATAGCAGCGAACTCCTCGCGGGCGTTAGCGAAGCCCTCGAAGAGGATCGACCTCAGCGCCAGTTACGGTTTTCTAAATCCCGCATCTGACGTTCCAAACGATCGAGCCTTCCCCGCAACTCATCCATTTCGGACTGTCGGGGAACTCCCATATCTTGCAGCATATTCCGTAGTTGCCGCTGCAACTGCGTATCCCAATTTCCCTGTTCAGACTTGAGGTGCTCCGTCATGTCATCGACAAAGGTTTTGGCTTGCTCAGGATTGATTTTGCCATCTTTAACCCATTGCTCGCTGACTTCCTGCAATTTCTCTGCCACCAGGGAGGTAGTACCAATGCCCAGCATTACCAGTTGTTTGAGTAAGTTGCTATTGTTATCCATAGATTTTTCCTAATGTTTGCCCTTTCATACCCGATCGGCTCAGGTCGCCTGCTGTCGCTGCGAAACCATCTGTAAACTTAAAGTTACATCAGCGCACACCTACCTTTCTATTTTGGAGCATCCAGCCGCCTGATGGCGAGCCGATCGCGCTAATCGGCGTTCGGAAAACCCGCTAATGAGCCTACCCACCACATTACCCCATAACCCTGCTGTCTATGCCTGATTGCCCCCGCTGTCACCAACCTGTAGACGCCCAAGCCCTCGCCTGTCCACACTGCAAAATTCCCCTCAAAGCTTTCGGTCATCCGGGTATCCCTCTTTATCGATCAAAACCCGAAGAATTTCTCTGCCCTACCTGTATTTATCACGAAGACGACACTTGCAACTACCCGCAGCGTCCCTTTGCCAAAGAATGCACGCTTTATCACGATCGAGCTGAGCCACTTGTGCCACAGACGAGCTATTACATCAGCAGCGGCTGGCCGCAATCAATCAAAAATTGGTGTCAGCGCCATCTCGTTTGGTTAGCTTTATTAGCTTTAATTATTATTAGCATTGCTGTGTCGATTTAATCTCACATCTTGCACCATTTTCAAGAACAGGCTTATTGACAATGGTGCAACATCTCTGTTCACTCGGATTGTACAAAGCCTAGAATAGAGATATCTCTGTTAATCTGGGTTGCTCTATTATTCTCTAAATTATTCATGAGTTACGTATTCGGCATCGACGGCGGCGGCACTAAAACTATCTGCCTTTTAATGGATGACAACCACCTTGTTTTAGGACGGGGTGAAGCAGGGCCGTCAAATTATCAAACCCTGGGAATTGAGACAGCAAAACAATCCATCCAATTGGCGATCGAACGAGCAGTTCTGTCCGCTCAGGTCGAGGCTGTAGGCAATCTCAACATAGAAGCAATTGGTTTGGGACTAGCAGGCGTCGGGCGTCCAAAAGATCGCGAAATAGTGCAATTTGTAGTGCAGAACTTGCAGTTGACAAATACTTTACCAGTAACCCGATCGTTCTTGCCCAGGAATATAGTAATTTGCAGCGACTGCGCGATCGCACTTGCTGGCGGTACAGGTCATCCGGTGGGTATCGCCGTTATTTCAGGAACCGGTTCGATTGTTTTCGGGCAAAACCGTCACGGGAAAACTAAACGAGTCGGCGGTTGGGGATATATTTTAGGCGATGAAGGCAGCGGATATAACATCGCCCTTCAGGGTTTGCAAGCTGCTTTGAAATTCTATGACGGACGCGAAGATTTTACCCTGCTTGCCGAAAAATTTCAAAAGCATTTAGGCCTCAATAACCTAGAAGAATTGGTAGAAGTCGTTTACGGGCGCGGTTGGGGAGTCAAAGAAATTGCAACTTTAGCACCAATAGTCGATCGAGCCGCAGCAGAGGGCGATCGCGTCGCTGACGGCATTATCAATAATGCTGTGGCAGAATTAACCTATTCAACAAAAATAGCCATTTCAGCGCTATTTAACCAAACAGAAGAATTTGAAATTGTGCTCGTAGGAGGTGTGTGGGGCGGCGAGGCAAATTGCCGAGGTCGGTTTGAAGCTGCAATAAGTGCGACCGCCCCAAAAGCTAAGGTAATCTCGCCCCGATACGAACCAGCTTTCGGTGCAGGATTGTTAGCCTTAAACGCTCTCAACAATTAATTGTTGACTGTTGACTGTTGAATGCTGACTTTTGACTATCTTCCTTATCTTCCCGATAGCCCCTGTATTGCCGATTTTCTCGATTTTTCCAAATTTTCAACTTCTGGATTATCGACCTTATCTTCCCAACTGGTAGAATTCCAGCCTGCCATAATCAAAACATCAGATGAATGCGAAACCAGAAACAAATTTAGCAGTAGTGCGTTCCTAAGTAAACAAAAACCGAAACAAGGAGACAATTTATATGATTACTTCTCAAAAATGGCGTTCAGCAACAGCAGCAATCCTCGCACTGGGCATTACAGTGGGAACCAGCGCGCCGCTGGTGGTAGCTAATCCTGCAGAAGCTCAACAACGAATTTCCCAATTTGATAGCATCCGCATTCCCTCGGGCAGTGTAATTCCAGTTAGCTATGAAAAAGACAAAATAGTTGTCACCCGCGAAGAAACTGCACCTTTAACTTTAACTGTAGCGCAAGACATCCGCACACCTCAAGGCAGAGTATTAATCCCCAGAGGCAGCCAGATAGTCGGGGCACTGCAACCTGTCAGAAGAGGCAATCAAAGTGGTACTCAATTTGTTGCCAGAGAGTTAGTTATCAGCCGCCGCCAACGCTATCGGATTGACGGAAATTCAGGAATTATTACCAGAACCGAAAGAGTCCAAAAAGGTGCTGGCACAGGTTCAGTAGCCCAAGGTGCAGCTTTGGGTGCAGCAGCAGCAGCAGCACTCGCAGGCATTACCGGCGACAAAGCCATCGCCACGGAAGAAGTATTAGGAGGCGCTGGGATCGGCGCTTTAGCTGGAGTATTGTTGGGGCGGCGCAGCGTTGACGTACTCGTGATTCGCCCGGAACAAGATTTAGCAGTAAGATTGCGATCGGACATCGTACTCCGGTAATATTGGAATCTTCGGATTAATTATTTGCAGTAAAACATTGTCGATCGCTAACTTGTGGTCTCCCGATAATTGGCTAGGCATACTGTTAAGGTTGTGCCTAGCCATGTTTGTTGGCGGAATTATTGGATGGGAGCGCCAACTCAGAAACAAACCAGCGGGATTGAGAACTCATATGCTAGTTAGTATGGGTTCTGCACTGTTTGTTTTAATGCCGCTGGCAATGGGTAAAAATGAAAACGGAGGAGATGCTGTAGCGCGGGTAATTCAAGGCATTGCTGCCGGGATTGGGTTTTTGGGAGGCGGAGAAATCATGCGGCAAAATCAGCAGGAAAGAGGCAAACCGGAAGTTCACGGGCTTACCTCTGCCGCCGCTATTTGGGTATCAGCAGCTTTAGGAACTGCGGCAGGATGCGGGTTGTGGCAACTGGCATTAATTGGCGCTTTAATGTCGCTGTTTGTTCTGAGAGTAATTAAAGAGTTAGAGCGTCGGAGTCGTAGGAAATAGTCTCATTGAGTATATTCAATTTGGCAAAATAACCTTACAATGTTGCTAGTAACGCCGCAATTACCAACTCGTTTGATGAATCTTCACTACTAACCAATTTGATTGCGGTTAATCGAGGGTAAATAATATTAGTTTTTTCATACCAAGTCGAGTTAATCACTTATCATAAATTGTTGGCTATCCTCCCCGCCAGACCTGTCAATGTATTGAAAAAGTAGCTCAAACCTATCATAATAAGGAGTGCAACCGGAATTGATATATAGCAATCCTATATGAATTGTGAAAAGGCATCAAATTTTTTCAAGTTAGGAAAATTGAAAAGATTATATTTAGCAAACAATTGAAATAAAAGATTAATAATATTAATTTTTTTGACTAAACGATAAAACATCCCGATCAAACTTTTTAATTGAAACCATATTGCTTCAATTGGATTTTCTTCGGGTGCATAAGGGGCAAAAAGTTCACAAGTAATTTTCCATTCCAAAGGGGCTAGTCCTTCATTTTGTTTTGCTAAAAATTTCCGCCTATTCTCTCCGGTATGATGCCTGACTTCATCCCAAAATATTAACAATCTTTTTCCGACATTTCTTTTGTAAATTTTCGACAAATTTGACAGTATTTTCTCCATTCCCCGTTGAATACTTGGCGACAATTAAATCTGGCTCTAACAAATTTAATGCACCATAATAAGTTTGCCTATCTTTATAATTATTAATTGGTATTTCCACGCGTTCTTTTGACTTTCCCCATCCTTCACCTACAATGTCTCCTCCATTAAATGGCATTCGTTTATTGCATAGACTACAAGCTGTCCCGACTCTATTTTCTATCTATTATCTTCGAGAAATTGGTTAAGTCTTTCAATTCTTTTTTTGACTGCTTTTTCATTTTTTATCGGATTTACTTTTTCAGCTTTTTGTCTGGTTATCTTCTCTTTTCTGTAAATATTATAGTAACTTTATTTCGATTTAAATATAACATCGTACTCCTCTATTAAATATATTTCTATTTCTGATATATCCCAATATTATTGGCGGCATGATAACCATTTTATGGTTGATTCTTCTTCTTTTGTTAGCTTGGTTTTCGCTCCTCTATAGCCTAATCTTAGACCTGGTATTCCTTGTGTTATAAATTTTTTCCCTTTACTTACAAAACCTTGAGATACATTTAGTATATTTTATATCGCTCTGTACACATAACCTTGGAGAGCTAGTTTTACTGCTAAGGCTCTCTTCATTTCTCGCGAGTCTCCATTACTATTTATAAATTTGATTAAACCTTCTATTTGTCTTTCTTTTTCATTTTGATTGGCTTCCATTTGCTTTCTTCCCTTTCATTTATTATGAAAGTTTCCTATGTATTTTACCATAGAAATCCATATTTACATCTCAAATGAAATTGCTATAACAAGAAATAACCTTTGAATGCTAACGATCGACAGTTAGTCAGCAAACAGGGTGATAGGTCTGGTCATCCCCGCCTTGCCTTTGAGGAGCTAAGTCCTGCCTACAAGCTTAAACATTTATTTTAAAAATCATTTAAATTAGAATTGATTGGCTTACTACCGAGTTAAGCAAGATAGGAATAGTGGTAAAATTAATTAGTTATACGTTAGAAAAAATAACTCTTAAATAAAATTTTTTAGTAAATTGATTAATTAATATTTATTTTGCCGGAAAGCACATGAATGAATAAAGCTCGTTAATTCGTTTCGGGAAAACTTGGCATTTTCATCAATTCCAAAGACTCTTGCCTTACGCGACCCGCCATGGCAGCTAACTGCAAGCTCATAAAAGCATTCAAATCTTCCAAATCACACTTGGCTGAGGAAAAAATATTCTGCATTTCTTTTTCCGCTTCCAAACTCAGATATCCAGCGGCAATAGCTTGTTTTACAACTTCACGAATCTGCACGGTAGAAATTTCCCTTACTAAATTTTAACTAATCAAAAGCAAACAAGTTACTAACAGGAAGTTTCGGAAGCCGTCTCGCCAAAGATTTCAAATTTTTTCAGCTCGCGAGACTCTTGTTTCACTCCTCCGGACATAGCTGCTAGTTGCAAAGCCATAAAAGCATTTAAGTCTTCTAAGTCATAGGTGGTGGTAGTTAACATCCGCCGCAGTTGATTTTCGGCTTCAATGGTTAGATAGCCTAGAGCCAGAGCTTGCTGGGCGAGATCGCGAATTAGTACCATAACACTTCGGGGTTTTATTGGTTCAAGTCTCAGTATCAACTCTTTTCACAGAATCAGCAGTGACGGCTATTGCTCGATAGGTGTGACATTGTTACGGGACACTCGTGACAACCGGAGTCGGAGAGTGTGACTAAGTATTTGCACGGTTGTGACGGCGATCACGCGGGGGATGCTAGAGGCGGAGTCGGAGACTGGGGAGTCGGAGAGTGTCCGGGTGTCTGCATGGGGGAGTCGGAGAGTGTCCGAGTGGAGGAGCCGGAGAGGGGGAGCATTTTTCTTTTTCCCTGGGACTAATTATTGATGACTACTGCCTTCTACCTTCAGAAGACGCTCAACGTCTATAATCAGCAAGTTAAATATTTACGGCAAGACATATGGAACTAGCTCATAAAGATTTGCTACAACAAATAGCCCGACTATCGGAAACTTATGCTAATTTGGCCGATCGCCTATCCCAAGCAGCAAAACAACTGCAAGACTCGGGCATTCCTCCCTCTGACAGCTTGCTGCAAGAAGTAGCCGCCT
Organism: Microcoleus sp. Pol12B3; assembly: GCF_036701355.1. Lineage (NCBI taxonomy): Bacteria > Bacillati > Cyanobacteriota > Cyanophyceae > Oscillatoriales > Microcoleaceae > Microcoleus > Microcoleus sp. Pol12B3. The sequence continues at coordinate 138,321 of NZ_JAUBQS010000004.1, read as the reverse complement.
ACAGCCGCAACTTTGCTGCAGTCCAAAAACAAGCTCTCGAAATCAACAAATCCGCGATCGCACCGGGGGAAATTGCTTCCCTCAAAGACATTCAAAACTTAGTCGAGACTGCCGCAGCTTCCGAAGGTAAAGCAGAAATTCGCGATGCAGCATTGAAAGTGATCGATCGAGTATTGGCGATCGCCCACCGCGAACAAAGCGACTTCGCACCCTTACAATCAGTTCATGCCAAAGCCCGCGAACTGCAGCGCGCGATTTCCGAATCAACCCCAACTCAACTGCATTCTGACGCAGAATCCTTAATCAGCGGCAAACACCCAGTTTCAGCAGTTCTCGCCCTGGTGGAACAGCAAGACAAATTAGATGACGAACAGTGGGTAATTCTCGAAGAAACAGTCAGCGCCGCTTTTGGCAAACAAATAGCCGTAGCTATTTCCAGAGGCAAATTAACCATTGCTGAGATGGTAAAAGCAGCACCTGCAAAAGTCGAACCCGCATTTAAAGCAGCGCCAGAACAAAAAATCAGCGCCGAACCTTTGCCAGAAGTGATTGTCATCCCGTCAGGAAATGTGGCACCTAAACAAGTTACAGTTGCACCACAGATCCAGATTTTGGAATCCCCCGCACCTTCTGTCCCCATGCACGAGGTAATTATTGTTCCCAGCGTGGAAGTACCTAAGTCTCTTCAGACAACCGGTTCCGGGAACATTGTCTTTGGGGCACCTCGGGACATTCAACAAGCTCCTGTAGAGGGCGGTTTGGGAATCAAAGTTTTGGTGCACATTCAGGGAATTGGCGATCGAACTTTCGGTGCTCAAGAATACGCGGGTACTAAAGCTCAAGGGCGCCGTGTCGAAGGATTTCAAATTAATATCGATCCCCCAATTCCCGGCTTAAAAGTCGAGTACATGGCTCACGTCGAAGGTGTGGGCGATACTCCTTGGATCGGCGAAGGAGAATTGGCAGGTTTTCGGGGTCAAGCGAAACGAATTGAGGGATTTGCGGTGCGGTTGAGCGGACCGCAAGCTGATAAGTACGACGTATTTTATAGCGCTCACATTCAGAATATCGGCGACACCGACGTGTCTTCCAACGGCGAATATTGCGGCACTCGCGGCAAAGCTTTGAGGATCGAGGGCATCAAAGTTTGGCTCGCGCCGTCTGCTAGTTCTCAAGTTGTGGCACCTGTGGGTTTAAAAGTGTTGGCGCATATTCAAGGAATTGGCGATCGAACTTTTAGCGATCGAGAATATGCGGGTACTAAAGCTCAAGGCCGCCGCGTCGAAGGATTTCAAATTAAAATAGAGCCTCCCGTTGCCGGTTTAAATTTGCAGTACATGGCTCACGTTGAAGGAGTTGGCGATACTGCTTGGATCTCAGAAGGGGAGTTGGCCGGTTTCCGGGGCAAAGCCAAGCGCATTGAGGGATTTGCCGCCCGCCTGACAGGGCCGCAAGCTGATAAATACGACGTATTTTATACGGCTCACATCCAGAATGTAGGCGATACTCCGGTTACTGCTAACGGTCAATATTGCGGCACTCGCGGCAAAGGTTTGAGGGTTGAGGGGATGACGGTATGGGTTGAGCCAAAAGCGTAAAAAATGAGAATGAATGGAAAATTTTAAATGGCTTTTTCCATTCATTTTGTGTTGTTATATCATTTGGTCTTTGTTCGTTTTTGTATGATTTGCGCGATGGTAGGGGAGGGTTTTACCAACCATCTACGCCAAAAACTAATAATCCCATAAACCCGCCGCTCAACGGTAAACCTGAATGTACATTTTTTCCCTTCGATCAAAGTCAAGGTTGATATAGGTTATTAGTTGTGGGGGGCGGGTTTAGGAGAATGTTTGTGTGGGTAAATATTATTGGTAAAACCCGCCGCTACAGCATCAAAAACATTTGCACAACTTACGCTAGCAGACACTATATTAATGGTGTAGAACGTGCAACAAGCCTTCTACCACATGACCGATCGCACTTGGAGCAGCTTCGCAAGCTGCTGCTTCGGCGGCGCACTGGCCGGCGTGGAGTGCGTTTCCGACAGCCTGACTCCCTCCCTCCAGCGCATCGGCACCAAATTGACCGCGATATGTTTCTTGGACCATTTCAGCTTGAATTTTGCTGGTGGTCTCTTCGGGATTCGTTTCCCAATTGCGGATTGTTTGGACAATCTCGAATCCAGCCCAAATAAACATTCCGAGGACGATCGCACCAATCAAATATCCCATAGCTTTCTTTAAAGGTTGAGGTTGGCTGTAGCTAATTTAGCGCAACGATTGCCTGCAGACAGGATGCAAATCATTGCTGTTGAGTGCGGATGTCAGCCTGTTATAGCAGATGTTGAAGGCTTTAGTTATTCTTGAGAGAAGAAAGTCGATAGCCAACAGAATAATTAAGCAATTTTAATATTTACAGGCTGTGGAATTACACGGTTGCTGAACGGGAAATGCTCTTTGGCGGCGCTACCTGTAAAATGTATCATAAATACTTTACAGGGCGGTAGAGTAGGAGTTAACATCGGCTGAGCCGATAAAATATTACAGCCAAAAACAAAATATTATGTCAGATGCACGCGATCGATGATTTTACCGTGCTGGGGGATAAATAGTTACTTGAAAAAGCCTTAAAAATCCGGCTACAGTTGCTCAAAAGTCTTTTCCATCAATACTTACATATAAATATGTCATTGCCAGCAGACGATCGCCCGCAGTCCGCAACCACTGATAGTGAATCTTCCTATCAACTTTCACCGATACAGCAGGGGCTGTTGTTCGACAGCCTTTCGGGCCAACAATCAGGGATAGACATCGAACAAGCTATCTGTAGCATCCGGGAAAATTTAAATGTTTCAGCTTTCCTCAAAGCTTGGCAGCAAATAGTGCAGCGGCATCCCATCTTGAGAACCAGTTTTTGTTGGTCAGGTAAAGAAGTTCCCCTGCAAATGGTACATCACCAAGTTGAACTCCCAAGCGTTGAGCAAGACTGGCGCAATTTGTCGGAGGGCGATCGTGCAAACCAACTCGAAACCTATTTGCAAGCCGATCGCCTGCAAGGCTTTGACTTAACTCAACCCCCGCTGATGCGTTTGGCTTGGTTCCGCTGGTCGGAAACCGAGTACAAACTGATCTGGACTTATCACCACATTTTGCTTGACAGTACCTCGGCGATCGTGGTTTTGCAAGAAGTTTTTACCTTGTACGAATCTCTGTGTGCCGATCGAGCATTAGAATTACAACCGCCCCGCTGCGATCGAGATTGCATCGAGTGGAGGCAGCAGCCAGACATCTCTAAAGCAGAAACATTCTGGAAACAATACTTAAGCGGTTTCAGCGCTCCTACCCCTCTGGTTGGGGATTTTTCAAGGGCGGCCAAGATGCCCGCCCCACCAGGAAATTCATCAGTTGTGGAACAGGCATCTGGCCTGTTCCTGACACCAACAGAAAATTTATCAGCAGAAGCAGAAATCCGGCTTTCTAGCACCGTAACCGCAGCCTTAAACTCCCTCATTCAAGAACAGCAACTAACCCTAAATACCCTGCTGCAAGGAGTGTGGGCTTTACTTTTGAGCCGCTGTTCCGGTTCTGAAGATGTAGTATTTGGAACTATTTACAACAGCCGATCGCAGAATCTAGAAAAAGCAGAATCAGCGGTAGGATTATTCATAAATACTTTGCCGTGTCGGGTAATTGTATCTCCCGATTTACCAGCGATCGACTGGCTCAAACAACTGCAAACTCAATGGACGGCATTTCAAGAATACGGGAACGTGCCGCTGGCAAAAACTCAAGAATGGAGCGAGATTTCCCGCGGCACAGCTTTATTTGAAAGCCTGCTAGTAGTTGAAAAATATCACATTAACTCTGCCTTGCAAGCTCTGGGCGGCAACTGGCAAAACCGAGAATTTCAGCTTTTAGAACAGACAAGTTTTCCCCTAACAGTTTACGCATACGGGGGAACAGAACTGCTGTTGAAAATTGCGGGCGATCGCCAGCGCTTCGATCCGATCGCCATTACCCGAATGTTGGGACACCTGCAAACTTTGCTAGAAAGTATAGCGGCGAATCCCCAGCAGAAAATCAGCAAATTGTCAATGCTGACAGCAGCCGAACTTGCTCAGTTGCAGGAGTGGAATCAAACTCAAGCAAATTATCCGCAAGACAAATGCGTTCACCAATTATTTGAAGCACAAGTCGAGCGATCGCCCGATGCCATTGCCGCCGTTTTTTCCCACAATGCCCAACAGCAACTCACCTACCTGGAACTCAATTCCAAAGCCAATCAACTAGCCCATTACTTGCAGCAATTAGGCGTCGGGCCCGATGTTTTAGTAGCTATTTGCATGGAACGTTCCTTAGAAATTGCGATCGCCGTTTTAGGCGTTCTCAAAGCAGGCGCAGCTTACGTTCCCCTAGATCCCGCCTATCCCAAAGAAAGGCTGACCTTCATGTTAGCCGACACCCAAACTCCCCTTATACTCACTCAATCTCACTTAGTGTCGGGGCTGCCAGCACATCAAGCCCGCGCCGTTTGCTTGGACGGAGACTGGGAAACCATCAGCAGTCACAACACGGAAAACCCAGCTAGCAGCGTCTCTCCCCAAAATTTAACTTATACAATATATACATCAGGTTCCACAGGCAAACCCAAAGGAGTTCCCCTCCCGCACCGCGCCCTAGTCAACCTAATTGCGTGGCAACTGCAAAACTCCAGCCTTGAAGGCGCAGCCAAAACCCTGCAATTTGCATCTCTCAGCTTCGATGTCTCGTTTCAAGAAATGTTCTGTACTTGGTGTGCCGGCGGCACCCTCGTTTTCATCACAGAAGAAATCCGGCGAGATGCCCAGAGTTTGTTGCAGCTAATCGACAAACAAAAGATTCAAAGACTGTTTCTCCCTTTTATCGCCCTGCAACACTTAGCCGAAGCAGCCGATACCTATCAGCTAATACCGAAATCGCTGCGCGAAGTAATCACCGCCGGCGAACAGTTGCAAGTCAACCGTTACATAGCCAGTTTCTTTCAGCAGCTAGAAAATTGTACCCTGCACAATCAATACGGCCCCTCCGAGAGCCACGTTGTTACCGCTTATACCCTCGCAGGCCCGCCCGGAGATTGGGCCGCACTGCCTCCGATCGGCCGCCCTATTGCCAACACTCAAATCTATTTGTTACAAAAAGAGGGTGAGCCTATACCTTTAGGAGTAGGGGGAGAACTATACATCGGGGGGATTTGCTTAGCGCGGGGCTATCTCAACCGCCCTGACTTGACTGCTGAAAAATTTATTCCCAACCCTTTTCGACAAAATAAAATACTCGCGATCGAGGATGAAGAAGATCGCCTTTACAAAACAGGAGATTTAGCTCGCTACCTGCCAGACGGTAACATCGAGTACATCGGGCGGATTGACGGCCAAGTCAAAATTCGCGGCTTCCGCATAGAGTTGGGAGAAATCGAAACCGCACTGGCAAAACATCGCGCCGTCAAACAAGCTGTGGTGCTGGCGCGGGAAGACGAACCGGGGGACAAACGATTGGTTGCATACATAGTTGCCAATCCAGAGGAGAAATTGGCAATAGCCGACCTCCGCCCTTACCTGCAAGGGCAACTCCCAGATTACATGGTGCCTGCGATTTTTATGACTGTTGAGGCGATGCCGAAGACGCCCAGCGGGAAAATCGATCGCCGCGCCCTGCCGGCACCTGACTCGCAGCGACAAGAACAGTCCCAGAGTTACGCTGCACCGCAAAGCGAGTTGGAGCTTTTGCTGGCGGGTGTTTGGTCTAAGCTGCTGAAGCTCGATCGCGTCGGCATTCACGACAATTTCTTCGAGATTGGAGGCAATTCTTTGATGACGCTGCAAGTTGCAGTCCAAGTCCGGACTCTGTTAGGCAAAGACTTGCCGGTGGTGAAATTGTTCCAGCACCCGACGATCGCCCAATTGGCAAATTATTTAAACGAGGGAAAAAGCGCGAGCCCGTCCAACAACAAATTTCAAGACAGGGCCGATCGGCAAAAAGCTGCTTTTAAACGGCAAAAGCAATCTACCAAAAAACCCTAATTTATGACAAATTCGCAGGAAAACTCAGAACTGGACGGCATTGCGATTATTGGCATGGCTGGCCGCTTTCCCGGCGCTGCCAGTGTCGGTGAATTATGGCAGAATTTGTGCAGCGGAGTTGAGTCTACAACGTTGTTCGGCGACGCAGAACTAGACCCCAGTATTGACCCCAATCTCAGACAAAATCCCAATTACGTCAAAGCTAGAGGAATTATTGACGGTGCCGATCGCTTTGACGCAGCATTTTTCGGCGTGAGTCCCCGCGAAGCCGAAATTACCGACCCCCAACAGCGCGTTTTTTTAGAAATAGCTTGGGCCGCCCTAGAAAATGCAGGCTGCGATCCGAATACCTTCAACGGCTCGATCGGAGTGTACGCCGGCACGGGTAACAATACTTATTTTCCCAACAACATCGCCGGACGATCGGATGTAATTTCCCGCGCGGGCGAGTTTCAGGTGATGGTAGCCAATGAAAAAGACTACATTGCTACCCGCACCTCTTACAAACTGAATCTCAAGGGGCCGAGCGTCAGCGTGCATACCGCTTGCTCTACATCATTAGTTGCCGTTTGTCAAGCTTTTTATGCTTTGATGAGCTACCAGTGCGATTTAGCGCTGGCCGGCGGGATATCAATTACGGTTCCCCAAAATAGCGGTTATTTGTATCAAGAAGGGGGGATGTTCTCCAGCGACGGACACTGCAAACCTTTCGACGCCAAGGCTGAAGGAACCGTGTTCGGCAACGCAGCCGGGGCAGTTGTACTCAAGCGTTTGGAAGAAGCGATCGCCCACAGAGATACAATCTATGCCGTAATTCGCGGAGTCGGCTTGAATAACGACGGGGCAGCCAAAGTCAGCTTTGCGGCACCAAGCATAGACGGGCAAGCAGAGGCGATCGCGATGGCGCAGGCGATGGCAGACGTAGATCCTGAAACGATATCCTACGTCGAAACCCACGGCACGGCAACCCCCCTGGGCGATCCGATCGAAATAGAAGCGCTAACTCAGGCTTTTTCCCTGAAAACAGCAGCCAAACAATTTTGCGCGATCGGCTCCGTCAAAAGCAACTTCGGACACACGATCGCCGCAGCGGGAGTCACAGGGCTGATCAAAACAGCTTTAGCCCTCAAACACCAGCAAATACCGGCCACTCTGCACTTCGAGAAACCGAATCCAGCCATTGATTTTGCCAACAGCCCCTTCTACGTCAACGCCGAACTCTCGGAATGGAAAGCCGGCAAAACGCCCAGAAGAGCGGGTGTCAGTTCGTTTGGTGTCGGCGGTACAAACGCTCACGTTGTCCTCGAAGAAGCGCCCGCCCTGGAACCGTCAAGTCCTTCTCGCCCGCGGCAGTTGCTGCTGCTGTCGGCGAAAACTCCATCTGCTTTGGACGCAGCTACCGCAAATTTGCGATCGCACCTCGCCCAAAACCCGGAGATCGATCTCGCCGATGCTGCTTACACCCTGCAAACCGGGCGGCAAGCCTTCAATTACCGCCGCTTCGCTGTTTGCAGCGATCGCACCGATGCCGTGCAGGTACTCGAATCCCTGCCCCCGCTGCGTACAGCAACCCGCTGCACCGAATCGAGAAATCCGGCAGTAATCTTCATGTTTCCGGGACAGGGGTCGCAATATGTCAATATGGGCTTGAATTTGTACGAATCCGAGCCTTTATTCCGCGAAACAGTCGATCGCTGCGCCGAAATTTTGCAGCCGCACCTCGGCCGAGATTTGCGGAAAGTCCTGTATCCCGGCAGCGATGAAGCGACAGCCGCCGAATCGCTGCGCCAAACTTTCTTGACTCAGCCTGCGATATTTACCCTAGAATACGCGCTTTCCAAGCTGTGGCAGAGTTGGGGCGTCATTCCCCAAGGTGCGATCGGGCACAGCATCGGCGAATTTGTGGCGGCAACTCTCGCAGGCGTGTTTTCCCTTGAGGATGCCTTGATGCTGGTGGCAGCGAGGGGGCGGTTGATGCAAGATTTGCCGGGGGGTTCGATGCTGTCGGTGCGGTTGCCGGCGGCGCAAGTCGAGGGGCGGTTGAGTGCAGATTTGGCAGTGGCGGCGGTGAATGCGCCGGATTTGTGCGTGGTTTCCGGGCCGACGGAGGCGATCGCACTTTTTCAGCAGCAACTAGAAAGCGAAAGCGTTGTCTGCAAACAACTGCACACTTCCCACGCTTTTCATTCGCCGATGGTAGATTCGATCGTCGAACCTTTCGCCGAATATGTCAAAAAAGTGCAGTTGTCAGCGCCAACTATTCCATTTGTTTCGACTGTAACTGCTAGTTGGATAACAGCGGAACAAGCAACAGATCCGATGTATTGGGCGCGGCATTTGCGGGCGACAGTGCGTTTTGCCGACGGGATAAAAGAGCTTTGGGAAGATCCGAACCGGATACTTTTGGAAGTCGGGCCGAGAACAACGGCTGCTACTTTAGCTCGCAAACAAGCCAAAGATTTGAAAAAACAAGTTGCCATTTCTTCTCTCGGCGACAGCCCTGAAAATCAAACTGAATGGGCGGCTTTGTTGAGTGCAGCCGGACAGCTTTGGCTTTGCGGAGTATCGATCGACTGGCAGAGCTTTTATCAAGAGGAAACGCGCGATCGCCTTCCCTTGCCGACTTATCCCTTCGAGAGCAAGCGTTTCTGGATCGAACCAAAAGTGTCAGAGGGCAAGAGTGAAAGAGTGGAGGAATTGCCCGCTTCTCAATTACCAATTACCACTTCCCAGTTACCAACTACCAATTCCCAATTACTGATGCCAAATTCACAGGTTGAAACCAAACAAGCAGCGCGCAAATACAGACTTATCCCTGTAATTAAAAACATCCTAGAAGAAACTTCTGGCGAGGATTTAGGCAGTGTTGATGAGGACTTAACTTTCCTAGAAATGGGTTTAGATTCTCTATCTTTAACTCAAGTAGCGCTGAATTTGCAAAAAGAATTTAGCATCAAAATTACCTTTCGCCAGCTATTAGAAACTTTTCCCACTCTCGGCACTTTATCTGAATTTATCGATGGTGCTATGCCGCCGGAGGTTTTGCCTGCAACTCCTGCCGTCCAACAAGCCGCGCCCGTACCAGCACCCGCACCGGCGATCGCACCGACAGCAGCACCTCCTGCGCCCATTGCCACTCCCGTTGCAGTCAGCGCCCCTGTAAATCTGCCGTTACCCAGCCCTGGACCTCAAATTTTGAATCCCGTACAGTCTGGCAATCTCGAATACCTGATCGGGCAGCAGTTGCAAATTATGTCGCGACAGCTAGAACTGTTGGGCGGCGCTGGTTTGGTTCCCGCACAGCCGGCACCTGCAACCAACGGTCAAGTTATGCCGCAGGCGCCGGCACCCGTTCAAAATATCCCTCCATCCCAGACTAACGGCAGCGCGATCGCACCAACCGCAGCACCAACCGCAGAACCAACCGCAGAACCAAAAAAGGTGTTCGGTGCCGCCGCCCGCATCGACACATCCGATCGCGACGGATTAACTCCGTCGCAATCAGCATATTTAGAAACATTTGTCAAGCGATATACGGCGCGAACTCAGAAATCCAAACAGTACACTCAGACACACCGCCACCACCTCGCCGATCCGCGGGTAGTTTCGGGGTTTAACCGGACGATGAAAGAGTTGGTTTATCCAATTGTGGCGGTGCGTTCGTCCGGTTCTAAAATTTGGGATGAAGACGGTAACGAGTACGTGGATTTAACCAACGGTTTCGGGTCGAACTTTTTCGGATATTCACCTGCATTTATCACAGAAGCGATCGCAGCTCAAATGCAGCGCGGGTATGAAATCGGCCCGCAAACACCGCTAGCAGGGGAAGTTGCCGAACTCGTGTGCGAGATGACAAAACACGATCGCGCCGCCTTCTGCAACACCGGTTCTGAAGCCGTTTTGGGCGCAATGCGGCTGGCCCGCACCGTCACGGGCAACAGTACGATCGTCATGTTTACCGGAGACTATCACGGGATTTTCGACGAAGTGATCGTGCGCGGCACCAAAAAACTGCGATCGCTCGCCGCAGCACCGGGCATTCCCCAATCCGCCGTTGACAATACCCTAATTCTCGACTACGGCGAACCAGAATCCCTGGAAATCCTCAAAGCGCGGGCGGGCGAGTTCGCAGCCATCATGGTAGAACCGGTACAAAGCCGCCGCCCCGACTTGCAGCCGCGAGAATTCCTCCACGAAGTGCGCCGAATTACCGAACAAGCCGGTTGCGCCTTCATTATGGACGAAGTGATTACCGGATTCCGAGTTGCACCGGGCGGCGCCCAAGAATATTTCGGCGTACAAGCGGATATCGGCACCTACGGCAAAGTCGTCGGCGGCGGGATGCCGATCGGGGTAATCGCGGGCAAATCAGCCTGGATGGACGCTTTAGACGGCGGTTTTTGGCAGTTCGGCGACGATTCGTTCCCGGAAGTAGGCGTTACCTATTTTGCAGGGACTTTTGTGCGCCATCCCCTGACTTTAGCAGCCGCCAAGGCATCCCTCGAATATTTGAAGCGCGGCGGGCCGAAATTGCAGCGCGAACTCAATGCCAAAACCGACAAATTCGTTGCAGAATTGAACGCCATCTTCGATCGAGAGCAAGCACCTTTCACCGTTAAAAACTTTGGTTCCCTGTTCAAAATCACCTACTCGCAAGATTTTACTCACGGAGAACTGCTGTTTTACTCGCTGCGCGAAAAAGGAATTCACATTTGGGATCACCGCCCGTGTTTTCTGACGCTAGCGCATTCCGACGCAGATATTGCTTTTGCCAAGGAAGCATTTAAAAACAGCATTGCCGAATTGCAGTCAGCCGGATTTTTTGCCGCTCCATCTGGTGGGACTGTTAAGGTTCTTGATTTCCACAAGAATGGCAATACCAATGGATCGAAATCGTCAACTGCTTTCGCCAACAATTCTCCCGTACCCGGTGCCAAATTAGGGCGAGATCCCAATGGCAATCCAGCTTGGTACATAGCAGACCCAGAGCGTCCAGGAAAACATTTACAAGTAGGAGATGGTTTATCAAATTGACGGTTAGCGTTGGTAATTAAATCCTGTAGGGGCGGGTTTTACCAACCGTAATTGCCAAAGACAGACCATCTCGAAAACCCGCCCCACCCAACGGTAAATCTCTATCTACCTGTAGGGGCGGGTTTGACAAACAATAATTACCTCTGACAAACTATCTCGAAAACCCGCCCCACGAACACGATAAATCTCTTCAAATCGGCCATAAATAAATTTCCACTAACAAACCAGGAAAAACGCAAATGCTCCAAACCGCAAAAACTCTTAAAATAGACCGCCGCACAGGTCTGACTCACCAAGAATTCGTCAGCGAGTACCGCAATCCCGGCAAACCAGTTATTTTTACAGATTTATCAAAAGATTGGCCGGCCCGAACAAAATTTACGCCGGAGTATTTTCAAGAAAAATTTGGCGATCGAGAAATTGAAATAGGTGGTAACATTTACACGATAAACAAATTGTTCGATTTACTAAAAAATTCCACAAAACAGAATCCGGCTCCCTATCCTTTCAAACTAAATGTCCGCAAAGATTTTGCCGATTTAGAACCAGATATTTCTCCCAGACCGAGTATTGCCACACCCGATCGCACGCACAGCAGCTTAATCCCGAAGATGCTGCTCAATGATTTGTACGACTTAGAAATATTCTTCGGCGGGCCGGGCGGAGAATTTCCTTATTTGCACTACGATTTTCTCGGGCTGTATGCGTATATCAATCAAATTTACGGGGAAAAAGAATTTACAATTTTTCCGCCGGAGCAGCAAAAGTATCTTTACCCAAAACCAGGTGCTCCTTGGCTATCTGAGATTGAAAACCATCACAATCCAGACTTAAAAAAATATCCACTTTTGGCTGAAGCTACGCCAATAACTATTACAATTTCAGCCGGTGAAACGCTATTTATTCCCTGCGGCTGGTATCACACGGCAAGGTCGCTGACTTTAACCATTTCCGTAGCATTTGACCAACTTTGCGAATCAAACTGGAAATTTTTTACTAACGAATGTTGTATCCCCAGAGGCAAAAATTCGCTCAAAGCCAAGATGATTAATGCTTATCTGACGGGTGCAGGTGCTTTGCTGAGTGCTCGCGAAAGATTGATGGGGATGGAATAATACCAAATTCTGGTTAGTTACTCCCTCGATCAATTGAATCTGCTGTAAATCCCCTAGGGGCGGGTTTGACCAACAATAATTGTCTCTGACTAATAATCTCATAAATCCGCCCCTACCCAACGTTAAATCCCAATCGACCTCTTTAAAATAAATCTCCCATACAACAAAGACAATTAAATTTATTTAGTTGCACTACCGTTAATAGTCAATGAAAATAGCCACAGATTTACAACCAAAACTAACTGCTGTAGACTTCTATCCTTTCGCCGGCGGAGAACTTTTTGCTTGCGTACCCGCGACAGAATCGCAGAAAGAAATCTGGATTGCCGTGCAAATGGGAGACGAGGCAAATTGCGCTTATAACGAGTCGATGTGTCTGCGATTGCAAGGAAACCTCGACGTTGAATCTCTCCGATTTTCCATTCAGGAATTAGTACAGCGGCACGAGGCGCTGCGGGCAACATTTAGCCCCGACGGATCGACTCTTTGTATTGCGTCGTCCATCGCCCTTGACATTCCCACAATTGACTTGTCAATTTTGGACGATCGCGATCGTGAATCGAAATTAGCACATTTGCGCCGTCAAGAAGTCGATCGCCCTTTCAATCTAGTGCGCGGGCCGCTGTTTCGCAGTCAAATTATTAAGCTGCAAGAGCAGGAACACATCGTTATTCTCACCGGCCACCACATCATTTGCGATGGCTGGTCTTGGGGCATACTATTCCCGGATTTAGGTGCAATTTATTCTGCCAGAAAGCAAGGGTTAGCTGCCAATCTTCCACAGCCAGAAAGTTTTATAGAATACGCAATTTCACAAGAAGAAAACTCAACAGCTACCGAAATTATTGAGGCTGAAAAGTATTGGTTAGAGCAGTTTTCAAACACAATTTCGGTGCTAGATTTACCGACAGACAGATCGCGACCTGCTTTGAGAACTTACCAGGGTGCGCGGGAAGATTGGGAACTCAATCCAGATTTGGTTGCTAACCTCAAACGCCTGGGCAAAAAAGCAGGATGCAGCTTTTTTACAACTCTGTTTGCTGGATTTGAAGCTTTTATGTACCGCTTGTGCGGGCAAGAGGATTTGGTTGTCGGAATGCCTGCGGCGGGACAACTGGTTGGGGGAAAAGACAAGCTTGCGGGACACTGCGTCAGCTTGTTGCCGCTGCGTACTCGCATTAACGGGGAAAAATCTTTTATCGATTATTTGCGATCGCGCCGCACGGCAATTTTAGATGCTCTCGACTGCCAGCAGATTACCTTCGGTACTCTGGTAAAAAAACTAGCAGTGCCGCGGGATTTCAGTCGCATTCCGCTAGTGCCTGTAACTTTTAATCTGGACGTGCAGCTTGCAGAAGAGCAACTTAATTTTGAAGGTTTTAAAGCTGAAGTCTTCTCGAATCCAAGAACTTATGAAAATTTTGAATGGGCAGTAAATGCCAGCGAAACAAAAAACAAACTCGTGCTGGAGTGCCAGTACAATACCAACTTATTTGATGCTGCGACAATCCGCCGCCACATGGGTGAATTTGAAGTGCTGTTAGAGGGGATAGTTGCTAATCCAGAGCGCCCGCTGAAAAACTTGCCGATTTTGACAGCAGCGGAACAACAACAGCTATTAATTGAGTGGAACAACACTCAAACAAATTATCCCGAATCAGCCTGCATTCACCAACTATTTGAAGTTCAAGCAGAACAAACTCCCGACGCTGTAGCCGTAGTTTTTGGAGAGCAACAGCTAACCTACCAACAGCTAAATTGTCGCGCCAATCAACTCGCACATTACTTGCAAACTTTGGGGGCTGGCCCGGAAGTGTTAGTGGGCATTTGTTTAGATCGCTCGCTCGAGGCGATCGTCTCACTTTTGGCTGTTCTCAAAGCCGGAGCGGCTTACTTGCCCTTAGACCCCGCTTATCCCAAAGAGCGGCTGGATTTCATGCTCTCAGACGCCAAAATATCGGTGCTTTTGACTCAACAGAACCTCGTAGAAAGACTTCCCGACTGCGGAGCCAAAGTAATTTGCCTGGATGCAGCGCGGGAGGAAATAAACGCCCAAAGTGAGGAAAATCCGGCGAATCTCGCTCATGCCGACAATTTGGCTTATGTAATGTATACTTCAGGCTCGACAGGCAATCCCAAAGGCGTTTGCGTCGTCCACCGGGGCGTAGTCCGGTTAGTCAAAGACACTAACTATGCCAGCCTCACCGCAGCAGAAGTCTTCCTGCAACTGGCTCCCATTTCCTTCGACGCCTCGACTTTGGAAATTTGGGGAGCGCTGCTCAACGGGGCGCAACTGGCGGTATTCCCTCCCGGCAGCCCATCTTTGGCAGAGTTGGGAGAGGCGATTCGCTTATACAATGTGACAATACTGTGGCTGACCGCCGGACTGTTTCACTTGATGGTGGACGATCGCATTGAGGATTTAAAAGGTGTGCGCCAACTGTTGGCAGGCGGCGACGTTTTATCTGTTCCCCACGTCCAGAAGTTGCTGCGAGAAGTTCCAAACTGCAAATTAATTAACGGTTACGGGCCGACCGAAAATACGACTTTTACTTGCTGCGCGCCGATCGACTCTGCCAGTGAAATTAGCAATTCCGTTCCCATCGGGCGGGCGATCGCCAATACTCAAGTTTACATACTCGATCGGTATTTGCAGCCAGTGCCCATCGGCGTTCCGGGGGAATTATATACAGGCGGCGCCGGCTTGGCCAGAGGCTATCTCAACCGCCCCGATCTGACAGCCGAAAGGTTCATTCCCAATCCTTTGATCGACAACGAAGAAGATGGATTGGAAAATGCACAAGAGCGATCGGTTTCAAGCCTTCTTCCTTCCTCAAATCGCCTTTACAAAACAGGGGATTTAGCCCGCTACCTGAGTGACGGTAACATCGAGTACCTCGGACGCACCGACAATCAGGTAAAGATTCGCGGCTTCCGCATAGAAATAGGAGAAATTGAAGCAGTATTAGCCGGACATCCAGATGTCACCCAAGCGGCGATCGCAGTTCAGTTAGATGCTTCGGGCAACAAATGTCTCGCAGCTTATGCAGTTTCCCGCCCAGGTCAAATTCTCGCAGCCGGTACCCTGCGCTCCTTCCTGCAAGAGAGACTGCCAGACTACATGATACCCGCTGGGTTTGTGTTCCTCGACGCTTTGCCCTTAAACCCCAACGGCAAAGTTGACCGCCGCGCTTTGGCAACTCAAAAGTGGCAATCTAGGGGCGCAGCGCCCAATGAAATAATTGCTGTTGCCCCGCGCGACCAATTAGAGATCCAACTGACAAAAATTTGGGAAAAAGTTTTAGGCATCAATTCAATTGGAATCAGGGACAATTTCTTCGAGGTGGGAGGACATTCCCTGCTAGGGGCGCGCTTGTTAGCTGAAATTGAGAAAGTCTTCGACAAAAAGCTGCCGCTGTCTGCTATTTTCCAATCGCCAACCGTTGAGCAATTGGCTGACATTCTCCGCGAACCTGAATGGTCTTCGCCTTCTCCGTCAATGGTGGTGATTCAACCGGGAACCGGAAGTTACAAACCGCCTCTGTTCTGCATCCACGTGCTCGGCAGAGGATTGGAATTTTACCGTCCTTTAATGAATTATATCGATCGATCGCAGCCTGTTTTGGGACTGTCAACCCAGATTATGGATGAAAAATTGGCTCCCCCCAATCGAGTTGAGGAATTGGCAGCTTATTACATCAAAGAAATGCAAACTTTTCAGCCACACGGTCCTTATTTTCTGTTAGGAGTATCTTTTGGAGGGACGGTAGCTTTTGAGATGGCTCGGCAACTTCACGATCGAGGTGAGAAGGTAGCTTTGCTGGGATTGTTGGACACTTACGGGCCGGATGCTTTCACAAATTCGTCTCAGATGAAGCACAGTGAAGGCCTAATGAGAATTTTACGTCTCACTCCGGGTGCATTTATGAATAAAGCGAAGAGCAATCTGAGCGGAAAAATCGAGGGTCTCACCGAGATTCAGTGGAGAATTTTGTGCAATTTGTACCGCGCGGTGGGGCGTCCCCTGCCAATTTATTTGGAAAACTTCACTCATAGGGAATTAAATCATCAGGCATTGAAACATTATGTAGGGGGAGTTTATGCGGGTCAGGCCTCTGTTTTCAAGGCAATTGAGAGTGCGGAGGCGTTTGGGGCTGACCTCGAATTAGGTTGGGGTAGGGTAATTACGGGAGGAATAGAGGTTCACGAGATTCCTAGCGACCACCTTGGGATGTTAAAAGAACCTCACGTTCGGATACTGGGGGAAAAATTGCAGGCTGCGGTCGATCGGGCTCAAGGTTAACATAGGACAACTAGGACAATTGACAGTGGACAATGGACAGCAAAAACTCCGATATAATTTTCGCTGTGAACTATCAACTATCAACTATCAAATCGTTTCTGGTTGCATCGGAATGATTTAACCACAGAGGGCGCAGAGAACACAGAGGAAGATCGCAGAGAGATGAATACAGGACTGTGAAGCGCGGATTTGATATGACTCGATTTTACAATTCCGATGCTATCGGATTTGATATCAATTGTTTAAATCCCCATGCTAAAAACTCGCTGTCAACTGTCAACTGTTTAACCTTCCAATGCCGCCAAAAGACACAGCAACAAAGCCTCCGTCCACTCGACTACAGCACCGTAAGTATCGCCCGTGTGGCCGCCCAAACGGTGGTTAAACCAGGCTCCGGCAAAAATTCCGATCGCACTTCCCCCCAAAGCCATCCCCACCGCCAACAGCCACCGATCGCCCTCCAAGACAACTTGCACCACGCTCAAACTCAGCAGCAACAGCACTCCTGGGATAAAATCAAAAGGAGAATAAATAGATTCCTTGTGAAAAGCTCCCTTACCCTCGGCCCGGAGATAGGGATAGCGGGCGATCGCCACCAGTTGGGCCCACCTCCCCCAACCGGCGACACCCATCAAAGCCAGCCACCGATAGTTATTCAAGTCCGAGAGAGCGGCAGTTTTCAGCAGCACGATCGCGATCGCAGCCATCGCCCCAAAGGCTCCTGTAACGCTGTCCCGCATGACTTCCAGCCTGCGTACCGGGTCGGGTACAGCCAGCCCGTCCGCCGCGTCCATTGCCCCGTCTAGGTGCAGCCCGCCAGTCACCGCGATGCCCAAGACTACCACCAAGGCCGATCGAGTCAGAGCAGGCATTCCCAACAACTGCAACCCAACATCCGCCAGGCCGACCATCCCCCCAATCAAAAGCCCGATCGCCGGTGCCAAGCGGGCAATGCCCCGAAACTCCAAAGTCCAAGACACCGGTACCGGCAAACAAGTATAAAAAGCGACTGCGGCTGCGATGGCAGCGCCTTGATTCCGGAAAAAGTCGATCGTAGAGCGAACCCATTTATCATGCACCATAAGATAGAAAATTTTTCATCTGGTATGCAGTTGTCAATCGATTAGCGTGTGCCAGAATTGGACTGTAACACCCTAGTTTTTTGGATCGAGCATTCCTCCTGTCGCCCGCTCTTTTCCCCGGAAAACCTCTGTCGGCAGCGATCCCAAAGCTCCCTATCTAAAATGACTAAACTCCAGATCCGCGTTTCCCTTCCCAAGAATTCTAGCTAACTCCCTGATGTTCAAGACGGGAAAATACTACAACAGAGGCTTTTACTCCATGAGTCACGATCAATTGAATAACAGGGTAGTTGCTCCTTGCATCATCGATACAGGGATTGTCGTCAACAAACGCGATATCAAAAGATTGCTGTTTGATTTAGGACGTGTCCGCTACCTTCACATACAAGATGGCGAGATTTATAGCGAAGGAGAAGGTTATGTGCTCGAAGTCTTCGCCAACCCCCACCGTTCTACCCTGATTGCCAATCATGCGCTTTATTTGAACGTCTATAGTTTTGATTACCTGGAACTTAAACAGTCCCCTGAAGATGGTGCTTATTTTGACCTGATTCAAGATGGACGGCAGTTGCGGTTAATTCCCCTCTCCAATCCTTTGCAAGAGCAATTCGCCCGGAATTTAAATGCTGCGGCTTTGGATGCGGTTGTCGATCAGGTACTTTCCGGCAACTGGGATCTGCAATTGGACGACGATGATTCCCCGTTTTAATCGTCAGTCAGTCGATTTTAGATTTTAGATTTACTTGCAGCATTGAATCTGGGAGTTAGAACTAAGGTCTAAAATTTTTTGCCCTCCACGACGATGGTCGGAAACTTGTATCCGTTTTTGGGCGGGGTCATGAGTTTTTTGTCGCGATGTCAACAACAATAGATTAGATAACACGGACGGCCGAGTAGCGGTTAACGAGCATCGGGGACTAATGACTCAGGACAGGGCGAAATTTTCTTTTAAATGTCAGGCTAATTGCAGCCATACCCAAGCCCGTGCAGGGGTTTTTGCCACTCCCCACGGTGTGGTGGAAACGCCTAAATTTATGCCAGTGGGGACGCTAGCTAATGTCAAAACTTTGACCCCGGCACATCTTGAGGCGGCGGGTTCTCAAATGGTTTTGGCAAATACTTATCACTTGCACTTGCAGCCGGGGGAAGCGATTGTCGCAGGCGCGGGCGGATTGCACAAATTTATGGCTTGGCCGGGCCCGATGCTGACGGATTCGGGCGGCTTTCAGGTGTTTAGCTTGAGCCAAATGCGGAAGATTACTGATGATGGGGTGACTTTTCGCTCTCCCCGCGATGGCCGCATGATTAATTTGACGCCGGAACGATCGATCGAAATTCAGAATGAGTTGGGCGCTGATGTGATTATGGCCTTTGACGAGTGTCCCCCTTACCCCGCTACGCGGGAGGAGGTGGAGGCTGCCACAAATCGCACTTACCGCTGGCTGCAACGCTGCATTCAAGCTCACTCGCGCCCGGATCAAGCTTTGTTCGGAATCGTCCAGGGGGGCGTTTTCCCCGATTTGCGATCGCGCGCGGCGAACCAGTTGGTAGATTTGGATTTACCAGGCTACGCCATCGGCGGCGTTAGTGTGGGGGAATCGGGGGATTTGATCGCAGAGATTGTGAAGGTGACTGCGCCTCTGTTGCCGGCAAATAAACCGCGTTATTTGATGGGGATTGGGACTTATCGGGAAATGGCGCTGGCGGTGGCGAGTGGCGTAGATATGTTTGACTGCGTGATTCCGACTCGGCTGGCCCGCCACGGGACGGCTTTTGTTGGTGGCGAACGCTGGAGTTTGAAAAATGCTCGGTTCCGGGAGGATTTTGCTCCGCTGGATGAGTCTTGTCCTTGTTATACCTGCCAAAAATTCAGTCGGGCTTATTTGGCCCATTTGGCGCGGGCTAACGAAGTGCTGGGGTATACTTTGCTGGCGCTTCACAATGTGACGGAGTTGATTCGCTTTACGGGGAGGATGCGGGAGGCGATTTTGGCAGATCGATTTACTGAAGAGTTTGCCTACTGGCTGGCACCGAGAGTCGATCGATCGTGATTGCCTTGGGTAAAGATATGCGACAATTATGAAAATTCTGTTGGATAGGTAGGTTGATTCATGGAAGCTGCATTACTCTTAGCAAAACTGCCCGAAGCTTATTCGATTTTTGAGCCTTTGGTTAATGTTTTGCCGGTCATTCCCGTATTTTTCTTGCTGCTGGCTTTTGTTTGGCAGGCGGCTGTCGGATTTAGATAAGTTTGATTTCACTAAAAGCAGGGGCAATTCAAAAATTGCCCCTGCTTTTAGGTATTAAGTTTTGTCTCGTTGTTCTTTCTGCGTTCAGCTACCGCCGATCGCACTTTTGAAAGCCGGTCTTTCTGTGATCCGCTTGATGTAATCTACAACGGCCGGATAAGCACTGAGGTCTAGTTTTAGCATCATCGGAATGTAGGCCAACATTGACCCGACTGCTGCGTCGGCTACGCCAAATTCATCGCCCATTAAAAATGGCTGTTTCTCGAAGATTTCATTTAACGGTTTTAACAACTTGGGAGTTTCGCGATCGCGACTTGCTTCTGTAAATATTCCCGGCCCCAAGGTGGCGTTAGCAAACGTGACCCACTGCACGATTTGAGCTTGCTGCTCCAAAGTGTCTGGCATTTTACCATATTTTTGAGCTAAATACAGCACAATTGCGCCGGATTCCCAAAGTTTGAAATCTCCGTCAACAATTGCCGGTACTTTGCCGATCGGGTTAATTTCGAGATACTCTGGCTGCAAGTGTGCCCCTGCTTGCATATCCAGCAAGACGAATTCGTAGGGAACTCCTATTTCTTCTAGATACCACTTGACAATTGAGGCCCTGCTGCGGGCTCCGCCGTAAAGTTTCAGCACAAAATTTTTATCCTTTAACGCAATATTGCTGTTATAGCATTTTTTGGGAATTGGTAATTGGTAATTGCAGCCAGCAGAGACTTTGATGTCACTGTTCCACTAATAACTACTGATTAATGACTACTGACTACTGATTAATTGCCGATCACTAATGGCACTTCCGTCAAGTGCATAAACAAGATTCTGCTGCCAATAAAAATCAAAATTGCTCCGCCCAATATCTCAATTTTATTTGCAAACAAGTTGCCGCATTTGTGACCGATAAACACGCCTGCAAAGGCTAAAAAGAAAGTAATAAATCCGATCGCAGTCACCGCAGGAGCAATAGAATCTTTCAGGACAGCAAATCCGAGGCCAACTGCGAGAGCATCGATACTCGTCGCCACCGACAGCGTTATCAAAGTCCCTGTATCTAAGGGATTGAACTTTTTCTCGCATTCTTCGCTTTGCAGCGATTCATAAATCATTCTCCCGCCAATGAAACTCAAAAGCCCAAAAGCTATCCAATGGTCGATCGGTGTTATCAAAAAACTAAAACTAAGACCAATTAACCATCCTATTACGGGCATTAAAGCTTGAAATCCTCCGAAAAATAAAGCAATTTTTAAAGCTTTATTGACCTTCATGTGTTTGATTGCTAAGCCGCTAGAAACAGCAACCGCAAAAGCATCTGCTGCTAGTCCCAAGGAAAGTAATATGGTAGTGGCTGCATCCATTTTTGTAAGGTGTTATGTGCTATAAATAAAGTGTTCATCTTGACCGTTTTAGTTTACACTAAATTTTGATATAAGTGCGTTATTATCATAATCTATTCATTTTTGACTCACATTTATTTCACAATTGGCGAGGGTTGAAAAAATCAGAGCTTAGCTGTATTGTGTAAAAGATTATTTATGAAGTAGCAAAATCGACTATGGCGCCATCTAGACCCTACCAGCCATTGCTGCTCAGATTACTGCATGGGGTTAACGCTGCGATCGCCCTTTTAGCAATTTTGAGCGCATTTCTGGTTTACAACACCTACGATGGGCGGTTTGGCAAAGTCCCCCTGCCTCTGATTGCAGATATTATCGGGATTCACGGCACTTTTGGCAAGATGTTGCTGTTAGGAATAATGCCTGCTTTTGCATTGTACAGTTTTCACCTAGGTCAAAAACGCTTGGTGCAGCCGGATTCTTTTGGGAAACTAACGCAGTCGGGAAAACCGATTTGGTGGTACAGTTTGCACCGGATTGTGAATACGTTGATGTTGCTGGCACTGACTTGGGCGATCGCTTCTGGCAGTATGGTTAAGGAAGAATGGCTGCCGGCTGGGGAATTGACGCAGGCTTGGTATTATTTACACGCTTCTGGTTGGGTGGTATTGGTGTTTTGTCTCGCAATGCACTTGTTGATGAGTGCGAAGGTGGGGGGTTTGCCGCTAATTTTGTCGATGTTTGATGCCGCATATCGCCCGGAAGATTCGCCGGCTGCTTGGTGGAAGAAAATTCGCTCTTTGGTCGATCGCTCTTAATCTGAAAATGCTTAATTTGAAAATGAACAGAAATATTTTATTAATTGTTGCGGAAGTCTTGGTCATGGGAGGCTGGTTGTTTGCTGTGGTTGCACCTTTATTATTTCCCTAATCCTAGGATAGCAATTTAGGTTAACAAAAGATCGTTAGGTTTTTAGTGAGGAATTCCGCCCTCCGTTTTATGAGGACTAAAGTCTTCACTGCAAACCCAAATTAAGCTTTTCGCGGAGCTTGCTGGCAAGATTTGCGACGGTTTTCCCTGGAGGTCAAATGCGAGATCAAAAGAGTGGCAATTTTACCATAAACTCAGCACCGCCCCCAGTTTGAGATTGCAATGGAGATTCAACTGTCAGCCTGCCGCCGTGCAATTCTACAATAATTTTATAGCAAACCGACAACTCCAATCCTGTAAATTTTTTAAATGATTTAGTATGGCCAAACTGGTCAAATATTCTGTGTTGAATTTCCCGTGGAATTGTGGAGCCGTTGTGGGCGATCGATACAACAATAAATCTGCCTGTATATTCCTCGACAATATCGGTTTTGATTGTAATAATTTGAGCCGAGTTTTCAATCGTTTTAACTGCATCTATAGCATTGATCGTGAGACTTGCGAATACCTGGCTCAGTTGACCGGGATAACACAAAATTGGGGGCAGGTTGTGGTACTCCTTGACTACTAATATTTTTTGCTCCAGTCTGTGAGCGAGCAACAGCAAAATATTGTCGATTCTCTCATTAACGTTGGCGTGTTCTTTGTTGGCTTCGTCAGGAAGTGAAAATTTTCGCAAAGCCAGGACTATCTGGCGAATGCCATCGGCTCCTATTTTCAAAAAATTGAGAATATTTGGCAACTCTTGGCTGATAAAATCTAGGTCGCCTGTCTCTATTTTTTTGGCAATTCGCCCCCCTGGTTCGGGATATTGTTCGCGATAGAGGCGAATTATATGGAGCAAGTATTTGATATAATCGTTGAGGTGAATCAGGCGGCCGTAAATAAAGTTAATCGGGTTATTAATTTCCTGGGCAACTTCGGCGGCTAGTTGACCGACACTGGTCATTCTTTCGCGTTGTACTAAATGCTCTTCGGTTCTTCTGAGTTTGACTAATACTTCTTCTAAAAGTTTGAAGTTCTCTTGAATTTGCCCGTGGACTTGGGATTGGGAAATAGCGACTCCCAGTAAGTCTGCAATTGCTTCCAAAACTTCCACCTCGTCGGGAGTCGCAAACCGCCGATTTGCACAGGCGAACAGATATCCGATCCGATTAGTCTGAGTTAATACGGGTACTGCTGCGTAGTGACTATTTGTGAGTTCGATATAGGCGTGTTCCTCAGAGGCTGTGGCATCAGCGGCGGCGGTTTTATGTAGCAGAATCGTTTCGCAGCGGTGAAGCCGTGCAGCTAAATCTCCAGAGGGGCCTCCTGGAACACCAAAGATTCCCAAGCGCCCCGGCAAACCTTCCCGACAATATTCCCAGCCAAATTCTAAAGTATCTTGTCGGGGATCGTACCATGCGAAAATTGCTCGATCGAGCTTCAGTAAAGTACCGAGTTCGTCTACTGTAGTTTGGAGGATGCGATCGAGGTGCAAGCAAGCCCGAATGCAGCCGGTCAAGCGGTGGAGAAGGGCTTCTGTGCGTCTGCGAATGCAATTTAGGGCAAACAGCTTGAGGGCCACAATTGCTGCGAAAATAGCTGCGGCTGCAAGTAGGCCGGCGGCTACTGCTAGTATCTTGAAAGGAAGGAGTTCTTTTTCGAGATTTTCGCGGGGAATTACGAGGGCTAGCGACCATTCAGCTTGTTCTAATGGAAGATAGGCAACATAAACTCTAGCGCCGTTGATTTGAGTCAGCACAATGCCCGTTTTTTGATAAACCATCTCCCGGGCTACATTTGCCAAATTAGCCTCTGCAGACTCTAAAAGACTGGGAGCGGGTTTGTCGATATTTCCGATTAATCCAGCGTCGGGGTGCACAATCGGCACTCCTTGAGAATTCAGAACAAAAGCGTAAGTTCCTGCCCCGTATTCCAGCTTTCCTATTACTTCGGCAATTCGGTCGATGCTAATGACGCCGTTCATTACTCCGATCGGCTTTTGTGCTGTTTTATCAATAGAATTTACCGAGTTTGACCACACCGGAGCCGAAATGGGAACAATATTTTGTTGTTTGAGCGTTCGAGAAATGGTAGGATCGGAAACATAGACTTCTCCAGCCATTGCCTTTTTGAAGTGTTGGCGGTCGGTGACATTAATCAACGCTCTGCCGACTTTTGTGGTGAAATAAGAACCGTCGGGATTGATTAATGCGAAATGCTGGAATTCTTGCAGTCGAATTACTTCGGATTTTAAGTAAGGCTCTGCCACTGACCAATTCATCGAGCGAACGGGAGGAGTGTGGGCGAGGATTTCGATCTCTGCCTTTCTAGTGCCGAGCCAGCGATCGATCTTGTTGGCGCGCTCCCTAACTTCTAAGAAAGCATTTCGCTCGCTTTGGGTGATAATCAAGCGGTGAACGCTTTGATAGCTAATACAACCAGTGATGCTAGCTGCCAGAATTGTTCCCCCCAAAATTAAGAGCGCAGTTTGGTACCCAAGATGGTATTCGCCCTTTAATCCCGCTGGCAATAGTCGAGTTAATTTCCACCACTTTACTTTCGCAAAGCTTCGCATGGTTTGACCAATTTGTGAGATTTAAATCCTTAGCTCACCTACGATCTACTCGCCCGTATGCCAGTAGTCTTAAACTACTCGCATTCAATAATTGCGGGGATTTTTTAATGTTTTCCCCCCGAGCAGCTCCTATCGTTTCCGGCTGCACCGGAATGATATAAAGGACACGGCAGTGCCGTTTCCCTACCCAGATTAATTGTAGGGACACGGCACTGCCGTGTCCTGGCGGTGGGTAATATGAATTCCGATGCTACCCGATTTGATATAACTTTGTTAAACAGGAATAATATGATACCACATTTTTGACAAATTAAAAAATTTCATCACCTACTTATTTTTTTTACATTCGTTAATAATTTATGTTATTTAGGTGAATGTGAGCAGTAAATTTTTTAGGTTGAGATTTTTGGTGTTTGTCTTAATCAATAGTCCAGACTGTTTTTAGTTCCTAGCCTGAAACCCTAGATTTTCCGTTGATAGTTCGATTGCCGAATTGCCTAGAAACCCTTATTCTACGGTTTTCTATCAAAAACTGTCTGCTGTATTGCTTAATAACGAAATATTAAAAGTTTTTCCTTCATTAATAATGAACGAAAAACTTGTTAAATCTTTAATTTATATCTCAACAATCAAAACTATTTTCGGTGCATCCGCTGGCTGAGGCACTGGTAAATTGCCCCAGTTGCGGGATTTGTTTAAAGAACCTTGTGAGTGTGTTCGTGCTGTTTCACATTGTCTTCAGTGCGAATAATCCGCTCGGAGTTGAGCACCCTTTTACGTTCTAAGGAATAAGTAAAGTCGTTGCGAACTGTTCCCAAGGGAATGTGAAGTTGAGCTTGGGGGCGGATTTTGTAAGTGCGGGCAGCGGCGATCGCCCGAAAGGCAAATTCTTCGCTAAACTGAGCTGAGGCCGGGAATTCTGGCAACATTTTGGGTATTTCGCCGTCGAGCACTGCTCCCAAAGTCGTCCCGCAAACCATTAAATAAGATGTGGGAATTCCCTTCACAATTGCTTCTAAAGCTGCTGAGGGAATAGCTTCGATTACTTGTACTTCAAAAACTTCGCCTTCTTCTTTGATGAAGCAGGTAGCTACACCGACTGCTATGTAGTCGTCGGTGCAGAGATCGGGAGCGTTGGGATAAACTGTTGCAGTCGTCATAAGAAAAGCTTGGTAGTGTGGAAACCGGGAACGAGAAATTATATCATTTCCGGTTACACCGGAATGATGTTGACTGTTGACTGTCAACCGTCAACCGTCAACCGTCAACTCGAATTTACTATTCCGATGCTAACGGATTTGATATTAAGCGATTTTAGATTTTAGATTTGAGATTTTAGATTTGAGATTTCTTCCACGGTTTTTTTCCGGGATTTTACGTGAAAAATCTCAAACTGGCTGTTCTAATACCTAAAATTGTTGAGTTAAGCTCCAAGGAGCCGATCGCACGAGTGTGTCGATCGTACCACATCAAGGTAGATGCCGGATGATTCGGCAAGGATTCCCCGCCGCCACGACGTTTGCGGGAATATCTTTGACAACAACACTGCCTGCGCCGATCGTGCTATTGTCGCCAATAGTGACTCCTGGACAAATAATACTCCCACCGCCAATCCAAACATTATTGCCAATATTAATTTCAGCGGCGAGTTCTTGGCCAGAAAGCCTTATTTCCGGGTCTGTGGGGTGAAGAGCGGTGTAAATTTGTACGTTGGGCCCGCACAGTAAATTTTCGCCAATGTTAACTCGATTGCAGTCGAGAATCACGCAACCAAAATTCATATACAACCCGTTTCCAGCATAAATATTGCTGCCGTAGTCGCAGTAGAAAGGTGGCTCGATTTCAACTTTGGGGCCAACTGCACCGAACAATTCTGCAAGAATTTGTAACCTTTTGTCTGGTTCGTCTTCGCGGGTAGAATTGTAAGTTCTGGCGAGGCGGCGGGCTCGCTGGCGATCTAAAATTAATTGCTCATCAGCAGCTAAATACAATTCGCCGGCGAGCATTTTTTGTTGCTCGGTTTTTTCCATAAGAATAGGCGGTTGTAACCGCCACTATACAAACTTTCCTCGCTCTTTAACAGACGGAAGAATAATGTAGGGTGCGTCAGGGCGCACCTTACCGCTATAATTAGCGCGTCCGATCATTTTTCGATGTTGCAGCAGACATTTAGGGTTCAGCTTTTGACTGTAAACAAACAGCTAAATCCAGATTGGCTAATTGCTCAAAAGCTCGATCGATCGATCCTTTTCCCCGCAAAAAACCAGTATTTGCACCGGGACAAATATACTGTAAAGTTTCCGGTGAAAATCGGTCGATAATTGACTTCACGCTGTTAATTTGCCGGGGCCAGTGAAAAGTTTTTGGCGTCCACAGCGGTACTGGGGCGGCTTCTCGGTTGGGGAGCAAATGCCTACCCGAAAACAGCACTCCACCGCTGCCACTATGATAAAGGCAAGAGGAACCAGGAGAATGGCCGGGAGTCCAAAATGCTTTGATTCCATCGCTCACAACAAATTCTCGCTCAAAAACCGTCACCTTCAAACCCGGCAGTAAATAAGCTTCCTGTTCTTGAATCAGGATCTCGCACCCCGTGGCTTCCTGAATCTCCCGCGCCTTGGCGATAGCGCCGCGGTGGGTGAGAAACAGCAGTCGCACGCCGCCGTGTTCCCGCAAAAATGTTTGGTTAATCTCATCCCAAGCGGGACAATCCACCAGGATGTTAGTTTGGTTTTCTACAATGAAATAGGCTGTTGCACCCAGAGTTTCCCGGTTAGGCGGGAAAGCAAGGATATTGTCGAGCACGGGCCTGGGTTGTTTGGAGACTAAACTCTGTTGTTTCAAGGAAGTATTTCAGAAGGGAATGGGATAAATATTATGTTCTTTTTACTATGGTTGTTCGTATTGGGGCTGATATCGTACTACTTGTTGCAGAACGGCACCAGCCGCATCACCCGGACTCCGATATGGCTGCTGTGGCTGGTAATGATGGCGCCCGCGCTGATTTGGAGTGGTTGGATTTTAGTTTACGGTAACAGCAAAACTGTACCGCCGGAGTTGGTAATTATACCTTTTCTGGTTTGCCCTTTTTTGTATTGGTTTCTGGTACAGTTGGGGCGCAAGAAAATTACCGCCGAAACTCCTGAGCAGGTAGCAGACTCTGCGACTGAACCTGTTAAGCAAAAACCGCCCGTGCGCCCGATCGATGCAGCAGAAGAAGCGAGTTTGCGCGATTGTTTTCCTTGGTCAATTTACTTTTTGCGAGATTTGGAATTTCGGCCGCAGGCTGTAATTTGTCGGGGACAGTTGCGGACGAACCCGGAGGCGGCTTATCAAACAATTCGGGAGAATGTGGAGAGGCTTTTTGGCGATCGCTTTTTAGTAGTATTTCAAAATAGCTTGAGCGGTCAACCTTTTTTTGCTATAGTTCCCAATCCCAGCCACCAATCAGGGGAAACTCCTGTCAAAACCGAATCTGTAACCCGGCCATTTTTTGCATTAGCTTTGCTGCTGATCACGGTGTTTACGACTACGCTTGTCGGGGCGCGAATTGCCGGAGTTACTGAACAAGCTTTGCAGTCAAACTCATCAATGTTGCTCCAGGGTTTGTCTTACTCACTGGCTCTAATTACAATTTTAGCAATTCACGAATCCGGCCACTATTTAGCTGCCAGATTCTACAAAATTCGCACGACTTTGCCTTATTTTATCCCGATTCCTTTTTTCTTGGGAACTTTTGGGGCATTCATTCAAATACGGAGTCCAATTCCGAACCGCCGAGCTTTATTTGATGTTAGCATTGCCGGCCCCCTTGCGGGTTTAGTGGTGACAGTGCCATTATTAATTTGGGGTTTGAATCATTCGACTATTGTACCGCTGTCTGACAAGTCGGGAATGTTAAATTTTGACTCTTTCAAACCCAGTTTTTCGCTGCTGATGACTTTGTTGAGCAAGTTAACCTTGGGCGGTGCTTTGAATGCGGAAACTGCGATCGATTTGCATCCGGTAGCGGTGGCGGGTTATTTGGGTTTGATCGTGACGGCGTTTAATTTGATGCCGGTGGGACAACTCGACGGCGGGCACATCGTACACGCGATGTTCGGCCAGCGAGCGAGTATGGCGATCGGGCAATTTGCTAGACTTTGTATGTTGCTGCTTTCTTTTTTGGAACAGGGTTTGCTGCTGTGGGCGATTATTTTGTTTTTGACGCCATTAAACGACGAACCAGCGCTGAATGATGTTAGCGAATTGGATAATCGTCGGGATTTTTTGGGGTTGTTGGCGATCGCGCTTTTGTTAATGATTTTGTTGCCGGCGCCCAGGGTACTCCTTGAGTGGTTAAATGTTTAGAAGGAAGATCGGCAACGGATTATGTAACGGATTTAACTAACCGATTGATGTTGAAGTCTGAGGGAAGAGAGAAGAAGGAAGAAAAGAGAGGTTGACAAAATTTTGCAAGGGTTGCTATACAAGGGTGTTTAGCATTTATTAACTCGCTTTGTCTCTCCAAGTAATCTAGAGTTTCAGCGACTTATCTGAAAAATATGCCTTACAAATCCTTTACTTTCCAACAATTAAAAGAGCGATTTGGATTGGAACCGTCACTCAGTCCTATTTTGAGTTCCAAGATTGTTCCTGTAGAACCCTCCGAATGGCTTTGGAGAACCCTCGAAATTAGTTCCAACACTGCGGTTACAACTGCAAAAGAACGTTCCGAACGGATTATTTCTCCTCTTTTGTTAGAATTTAGGGAAAGGAACAACAGACAATTTTCTATTTTTTCTGGTTGGTCGTTTGATGTAGATGTTGAGCAGGGATTGAATGGGGAATGCGACTTTCTATTATCTTCCGTGCCGTTTGATTTTGAAATTAAAGTTCCAGTTTTTGCATTGAGAGAAACGAAAGGTCCAAAAATAGAATCTTGTCTGCCACAGTGTGCAGCACAAATGGTAGCGGCTCAGCTATTTAACGAACGCGAACACAATTCCATACCTGCCGTATTTGGCTGCGTAACTACTGGCGTTGTCTGGCGGTTTCTTAAATTAGATGGAAATAATTTAATTATTGATGCTGATGTTTATTGTGTGGATAATGTTCCTATGATTTTAGGTGTGTTGCAAACAATCGTTAATTTATACCAATAATTTGACAACTCTAATAAAATAGGTTTGTAGGGAAAATTCCGTTATTTTTGCAAACTGAATGATAATTTTTACCGGATGCGAAAGCAAAATTTTTTGACCGCCAATCAAATAATCTAGCTCTACAAATGGTCGCAATTACTCCAAAACAAATAGCGCTAATTCCGATTTATCGCGAGAAGTGGCGACAAATTGGACTTTCGATAAAACCAGTCGATCGCCCGCAAGCGACAGCGGCCATCAACACCGCCTACCACATCATCCGCTGTCCTGAACCGGAAATTATTTTCTGTGACAGCCCTTACACAGCTTTGCAAGCTGTTGAACCGCTAAGGATACGCGATTATGGTCTGGGAATGGCCAGCGAAATCAGAAACAAAATTCATAATGAATTGTACGATATATTAAGAAGTCAACTCGACAGTGAACTGGAAAATAAAATTTACAGCAAACTCTATAATCCGCTGTATGCTCAACTTATGAATCAACTGCACGTTCATGTTAAAGACGAAGTTTACGTCAAATTAGCAAGGAATTTGGGCGGGAGATTTCAGAGATTACCGAGCGATCAAGCTGATATTAATAACAGCATATTTTCACAACTGTCAGCCTGTCACGGAAGTTGGGTGGATTTTTGTATAGGCGTGTTAAATTTGGAGTACGATCGCCCTTTATACTCAGCCTTTAAATCTTTAGTGGAAAACTGCGGCTGGATTTACCCGTTTGAGAAAAAGTGCTTTGTGTGCGATCGCCCGATCCAACTTCATTTTGATAGCGAATATTTGCTCCACGCAGAAGGTCAACCAGCCGTTGAATTTGCTGACAAGTTCAGTGTATACTCTTATCGCGGCGTCCGACTGCCGGAAATAATTGGTCAAGTTCCGCCGCAGTCTTGGCAAGCTTCCTGGCTGTTAACAGAACAGAATGCCGAAGTGCGGCGAGTTTTGATTCAGGCGATCGGCTATCCGAGAATTTGTCAAGAATTGCAAGCAACTGAATTGGATACTTGGCAAGAATATACTTTGTTGAAAATTGACCATAATATTGACATAGAGCCAATTTATTTGTTAAAGATGACTTGTCCGAGTACGGGACACCTTCATGCCTTGCGAGTGCCTCCAAAAGTGCGATCCTCTTCGAGGGCTTCGCTAACGGCTAAAGAAGCGATTAGCTGGGTAAATTGGGGAATAGATCCCGAAGAATTTCAAGTCCAGACTTGAGGGAAAGTTTAGAGTTTTGAGCGCGCGAGTTTACAGTTAAAGAATTACAGCGCCACAAAAGCAGCATTCTGCACAAGTCCAGAACAATTAAAAAATGTAGAATTGCAGCCACCGCTTGATACTATGTACTCTGGCAGCTAAAACCCACAACTTCAAATCGACATGAGCCAGCATTCAGACCGCATTGCCCCTCACGGCGGCATCCTGGTCAACCGCATTGCCACACTAGACCAAAGACAAGAATTTTTCGACAAAGCAGAAGTATTGCCGCGAGTCCAGCTTTCGGATCGATCGATCTCTGACCTGCAAATGATCGGCATCGGCGCCCTGAGTCCCCTCAAAGGGTTCATGAACGAAGCTGATTATCGATCGGTCGTTAAACAAATGCGCCTCTCCAACGGCCTTCCGTGGTCGGTTCCCATCACCCTCTCGGTAACAGAACAAGTCGCCGCCCCCCTGAAAGCAGGAACTTTAGTGCGCCTCGACTCGCCGGCGGGCAAATTTGTCGGGCTCTTGGAACTTGCAGAAAAATATCACTACAGTAAAGAAGAAGAAGCCCTCAACGTCTACCGCACTGACGACCTCAAACACCCGGGCGTCCAAGTAGTAGACAAATCCGGGCCCGTTAACCTCGCAGGCGACATTTGGCTGCTGGAACGCGAACTAGATGTCCGTTTTCCCCAATACCAAATTGACCCGGCGAAATCGAGAATGCTGTTCGCAGAAAAAGGATGGAAAACGATAGTCGGTTTCCAAACCCGAAACCCCATCCACCGCGCACACGAATACATCCAAAAATGTGCCTTAGAAACAGTAGACGGCTTGTTTCTGCACCCGCTAGTCGGGACGACAAAAGAAGACGACATCCCGGCTGATGTGCGGATGCGCTGCTACGAAATTCTGCTAGAAAAATACTATCCAAAAGATCGCGTAATTTTGGCAATTAATCCGGCGGCGATGCGCTACGCCGGGCCGCGAGAAGCAATTTTTCATGCTTTAATCCGCAAAAACTACGGCTGCACTCACTTTATCGTGGGGCGCGATCACGCGGGAGTTGGCGATTATTACGGCACTTACGATGCCCAACATATTTTTGATGAATTTGAACCGGGAGAATTGGGAATTGTGCCGATGAAATTCGAGCACGCTTTCTATTGCACACTGACGGAACAAATGGCTACAACTAAAACAAGTCCCAGCACTCCCGAACAACGGGTGCATTTGTCGGGAACCAAAGTTCGGGAAATGCTGCGCGCTGGAAAATTGCCGCCGCCGCAGTTTTCCCGGCCGGAAGTCGCCGCAGAATTAGCCAAGGCAATGAATATTTTCAATTACGAGATTTAAATCTTGAACTTGGGTGGGGGCGGCATTCTGCATAGTTTTTAATTTTGAGTTTTGAGTTTTAAATGGGAAATTTTTAACTTAAAGCTCAAAAGTTAAAACTTAAAAACTCCCTTAATACTAAACACTCACAATCTAATTAATTCCCCTAAAATTATTGAGGGGAATGTAACTTAAAATTCAAAACTTAAAATTCAAAGCTATTTAAAAATGGGACTCAAGCGGCGGGAATTTTTGCAGCAAGCTGGCCGGGTGCTGGCCGCCATCGGAATCAGCGAGGCCCTGTGGCTGCCGTTGGGCGATCGCTACCTCCAAGTCTTAGCGCAGCCGACAGCCAGGAAATTGGCTTTGTTGGTTGGCGTTGACAAATATCCAGACTCGCCCCTGCACGGCTGCGTGACGGATGTGGAATTGCAGCGGGAACTGCTGATATATCGGTTTGGGTTTGTGCCGTCGGACATTTTGACTTTGACTGACGCTCAAGCTACGAGGGAGAATATCGAGACGGCTTTTGTCACTCACTTGACTCAACAAGCAAAACCCGGTGACGTGGTAGTTTTTCACTTTAGCGGCTGCGGTAGCCGAGTTAGTTTGGGCGAGTCTCCCGGAAAAATGCAAAACAGTTTGGTGCCGGCGGATGATGTTTTGCCGTTGCTACCAAACCGGGCGGTGAACGATATTTTAGAGGAAACGCTGTTGCTGTTGATGCGATCGCTCGCGACAGAAAATGCGATCGCCATCCTCGACACCAGCTACCCCTATCGGGGTTTCCCTACAAACGGCAACTTTCGCATTCGCTCCCGCCCCCGCCCCACCATCGGCGAGCCTCGCCTCGGAGAATTAACGTTCGCCGAAGACCTCAGATCCGGCACAAATCTCCGTCCGGCCGCCACCGTACTGGCCGCGGGTGCGAATTCCCAACTCGCCGCCGAACAAGAGTGGAACGGATTTACCGCAGGTTTGTTTACCTACGCCCTCACCCAAACTTTGTGGTGGGCAACTCCCGCTAGCAGCTTCAGCGTCAGTTTCAGCCGCGCCGCGGGCAATGTCGAGCAAATGACAGGGTTATCGCAGCAACCGCAAATTCTCAATCACGATTTAACAACCGCGCCGGCGGTGAATTTTTCAAATTTAATCTTGAATTCGCCTGCATCTGACGGCGCTGTGACGGCGGTGGAAGAGGGGGGCAAAACTGTGCATTTGTGGCTGGGCGGGTTGTCGCCGGGGGTTTTGGAGTGTTCGGGGGGTTCTGTGTTTGCTGTGGATTCCTCGGAGGGCGCGAGGCTTTTGCTGCGGGGACGCACGGGCCTCTCTGCTAAAGCCCAAGTTGTAGACGGGTTCGATCGAACTTTCGGCGAATTAACAGTCGGCGAAGTGGTGAGGGAAGAAATTCGGGTATTGTCGCGAAACATCGGTTTGACTGTAGCTTTGGACTCGGGTTTGGAACGTATCGAGCGCGTGGACGCTACCAGCGCCTTTGCGACTGTGCCGCAAGTTTCGGCGGTAGGCAGCGAGCAACCGGCTGACTGTCGGTTTGGCAGAGTCTCGGAAACGACTTTAGTCGAAACAGTCTCGCCTCACGAACCTGCTTTGATACAAAGCCGTTACGGTTTGTTTTCTTTGGCTCAAATGCTGATTCCCGATACTGAGGGCGACGGGGGAGAAGCAGTCAAGGTGGCGGTGCAGCGCTTGACTCCGCAGTTGAAAGCGCTGCAGGCTGGGAAGTTGCTGCGGCTGACAGTCAATGAGGGGTCTTCGCGCCTGAAGGTGCGGGCGGTTCTGGCAACTACCGCACCCCAAGCGCGGGCTGTGGCACAGCGGGAGTCGGTGCGGGCCCAAAAGTCTTACCGCCTGGAACCGCTGACCGGGGAAAGCGAGAAATCAGCCAATGCTCATATACTAAGTGTGGGCAAAAGCAGCCGAATTCAGTGCAGATTGTATAACGACAGCGATAGCCCGGTTTACTTTGCGGTGTTTTGCACGGACAGCGCGGGACGGCTGTCCGTGCTCGGCGTTGAGGGCAAAGATGCTGTGGGGGGAATGTCGCGGGCGATCGCTCCTGGGGAGAATGTGACCGTGCCGGCGGCTGGGGCGATCGGGTGGGCGGTATCTGGGGCGATCGGACTTGCGGAAACTGTGATTATATTTAGTGAGAGTCCCTTCGCTCAAACTCTGGCTGCAATAGAAGCCGAAATGCAGCAAACGAGGGATGCCCTGCCAATTCGAGTGTTGTTGAATCCTTTAAATGTGGCGCGGGCGGTACTAGAAGATTTGCACGCCGCTAGCATTCCGGGGGTGCAGAAAGTGGGGATATCGACCGATGATTTGGCTTTGGATGTGAATGTTTGGGCAACTCTGAGTTTTGTTTATCGAGTCGTTTAATTGTTAAAAACTCCTCGCTCATAGTCCGCGATTTCAATCGCTTTTGACCTCAAACTACACCAACGAAGTCCACCTACGCAAGACAGAGAAATCATATCAAATTCGGCTTAAACACCCCATTGATCTCGCTTGTCCCTATGATCTATGACGAAAGTTTCACTTGCAGAGAGGTTTCAACCGCCGAATCAGCAACGAGGTGGATTTCGGCGGATTTGGTATAAGAAATCAAGACTGATAAAGCTTTTCTACCATTTGAGCCAAGCGTTTCATTGCAGTTTCAATCTCCTCATTTGTTGCGGTCAAACTGATGCGTAAACACTCATGTTTGTGCTGCCAATCTTCCCGCAAACCGGGGAAGAAAGAACTTCCCGGCACGACAATTACGCCGACTTTTTTCAACTCTTGATACAGTTCCCAATCAGTCATTGGCAAATCTTTCAGCCACAACCATGCGAAAATTGCTCCTTCGCCCCGGTGCAAAAACCACGGCAAATCCTTCGGCATTGCTTGCTCTAGAGTGCTTTCTACGATCGCAAATTTGCTTTGATAGTACGGGCGAATTACGTTTATGGAAATATCGGCAAGAGCGCCGGACGTAATGGCACGAGTTGCGATCGCCTGTCCGTATCTCGGCGAATGAATGCACATATTGGTCTGAAAACATTCTAATATTTGAATGATTTTTTCATCGCCGATCGCAATTCCGATTCTTTCTCCCGGCAATCCGGCTTTCGACAAACTCATACAGTGCACGATATTGCCGCCAAAAATCGGCGTCATTTCGGTAAAATTCAAGGACGGGAAGGGAGGGCCGTAGGCGGAATCAACGAACACCGGCACGTCGAAAGCGGCCGCTAAATCGGCAATTTTCTTAACTTCGTCGTCGGTGAGAACGTTGCCCGTGGGGTTGCAAGGACGGGAAAAAATGACGCAACCCGTGGTTTGGTCGATCGACAGTTGGCTGAAATCCGGGCGGTATTTGAACCTGTGGGCGGCTGCATCAATATCCAGGGTGGGTTTGCAGGCGACTACCGCTTCGGGAATCAAGCTAACGCCGCCGTAACCCGTGTAGTCTGGGCTCAGCGGTAAAACAATATTTTTAAGCTGTTTGCTGGTAGTGTAGCCGCCGAAAGCGTTGGCTGCGTAGAAATAAATCGATTGACTTCCGGGAGTAATTAGGATATTGCGCTCCGTCAAATTCAGTCCGTAACGCTGATTAAAATCCGCCAATACCGCATTGATAAACGGCTGATAACCTTGACTGGAACCGTAGCGACAAACCACCTCGCCGTATTCCGGGCTCGCCAAAAGTTCCGCAGTGCAGTCGCGCCACAACTGCTCGACTTCCGGCAAAATCACCGGGTTTCCGGCGCTCAAATTGATAAACTCCTGCCCGCTGCCGGCTCTGAGAGTTTCAATAATATCTTTCATAATTGCCCGAACTCCCGTGAGGTGGGACATCTGAGCGCCAAATTGAGTCAGGGCAGGGTTCATAGCAAATGCAGCGACAATGATAGAAGTTTACAGTTTACCCATAATAACTCCAGTCGCAGGCGTTAGCCTAGCTTGTCTGGGGCATGGGTTGTCGATCGAGCGTCTGATTAATGCAATAAACTCGATCGCACTGCATTTTGTTTTTCCCCTGTGCGCGCGCCGGATCATAAGATTCAGGCCATTTGTGGAGCTGGATCGATCGATCGAACAGTGTTTTTTGCCTAAAAATTAACGAACGGAACAGCAATCTCTAATTCAAGAGTTGTGGTAAGATTTCACGCCGTCGCGCCAGATGAATTGCCGATACTTGACAACAACCATTGGGAGAATCTAAAATTAGCCGTAGAACCCGATCGCAACAGAATTTTATGGGCTCCTGTTACTGCTATAATTACAGGTTTAATCCAGCCTCAAGAATCAGATTTGTTGCTAGCTCATTTTCATGATTCGCGGTTTGCTGACAGCGGTGCATTTTATTATCAATCCGACTAAAGCCAAGATAGGTCGTAAGGTCGCCCTTTGAGTGGCGTTACATAACAAACACGTAAATTCCCAACCCAATTAACAGCCGTAAAATTCAACACAACAATGACACACTTTCCACTTATAGAATACGAGCAGCTTACCGATCCTAAAGCCAAAGCAGTGTACGAAGAAATCTTGACAGACTTGGGGTTTGGCATCGTCCCCAACCTGTTCAAGTCAATGGCAATTAACCCTGACCTATTAGAAGCAAATTGGAAAAAATTCCGGGGAACTATCCTGCAAGGAGACTTACCTCGCACGCTTAAAGAAATGGTCGGCGTCGCTATTTCCCAATCAAATAATAGCGAGTACGCTCTACAAGTTCACCTGCACGGATTGTCAGCCTTGGGGATGAGCGAAGAACTACTGCGAACCCTAGTTTCTGACTTTGCCAACTGCCCTTTGCCAAAACGTGATAAAGCCGTAATTACCTTTGGCTTGCTGGCTGCTACAAAACCCCTGGAAATGACAGAAACTGATTACCAAAACCTGCGGGATTTAGGACTTGATGATTCAGAAATTTTTGAGATTATTGCGACAGCAGACTTGTTTAGCTTTGTTAACCGATATACTGATGCAATAGCCCTCGAAATAGATGCTTTGTAATCTATATTGTATACCCATATTATGGGCGAGCGGCTAGAAGATCTAGATCGAGAAGAGCTTCTGTTGACAGCCCGCCGTTTGTTAGCAGAAGCTCAAGCGCTTTCCATCCGCATTTCCGCTGTCAACGAAGTTGCCACTGCCATTAACCGCACCCTCGATCTCAACCAGATTTTGCGGGTACTAGGCAAGCAAGCCAAATGGTTGCTAGACTTTGAACACTGTAGCGTTTGCCTGCACAGCACTAACACTTGCATGACCTTATTTGGCAGGCATATTCCTGTAGATATTGCAGCCCTCCCAGAGGGTGGCCCTATTCACAAGGCTTTCACAACTCGTCAACCTCAATTAATTCAAGAAGCGGGTGCTACTGCTATTTTATCCCCCTACGCTTCGCAAATTATCCTTCCTTTGGAAAGCGAAGGTAAGGTTTTAGGGACAATTAATTTTGCCACAACCAAGTCGAGAGCTTACACTCAAGAAGATTTACGAATTGGCTATCTTTTGGCTTTGCAACTATCTTCAGCTATCCGAAATGCTGAACGCTTTAAAGAGATAAATAGGCTGTATTCCGAACTCGATGCCGAAAAGCACAAATCCGATCAGCTACTGTTGAACGTGCTGCCGCTTGAAATTGCCGAGGAACTCAAAAATAACGGCAAAGTAGAACCACTTTATTATGATAACGTATCGGTTTTATTTACTGACTTTAAAGGCTTTACTCAGTTATCTGAAAAAATGACGCCGCGAGAGTTGGTTGACGAACTAGATTATTGTTTTTCTTATTTCGATCGCGTGATGGATAAATATTCTATGGAAAAACTGAAGACTATTGGCGACAGCTATATGTGCGCTGCAGGAATTCCTACGCCTCGCCCAACACACGCCTTTGACGCTGTACTTGCTGCCATAGAAATTCGACAGTTCATGGATTTGCGAAAATTGCAGAAAGCTCAACAAAATATCCCTTATTGGGATATCCGTATTGGCATTCATTCAGGCCCAATACTTGCTGGGGTAATTGGTCATAAAAAGTTTTCCTATGATGTCTGGGGAGATACAGTTAATACTGCATCTCGGATGGAATCTTCCGGCGTAGCTGGAAATATCAATATCTCTCACGACACGTTTGAATTAGTTAGAGATTTTTTTGAATGCGACTACCGAGGAAAAATTTATGCTAAAAATAAAGGCGAGTTGGATATGTATTTGGTTCGCCATCTTAAATAAATTTTGGAAGCGCTAATTGCTAATGGAGGATGGCAAGCCCAGCCTTTCTACACTTTTAAATTTTAGAGAAAAAGTTTTATAATTGGGAATGACTGATAACTATCCTGATTGGGTTCACCAGGCTACAGTGGCCTTTTTTTAACCGCTGTTAGATATACAAATCTAACTCAACTATGAACTCAGAATATATAAGTCGAATTTTTTTCAAAGTTCGGTATTGTATCGGATTGTCACCAGACTATATTAAAATTATCGAGTTGTAGATTTTATTTGTTAATTATTTATGCGTATTTGGCAAGCCGATTTTTACCGCCGTCCTCTCCAAGACGAAACTGGCAAACCACTGTGGGAACTCTTAATTTGCGACTCGGAAGGCAATTTTCAATTTAGCGCTGTTTGTCGCCAAGGGGACGCAAATTCTAATTGGCTAGCTTCGCAGTTGCAGCAGCAAGCTCAAACTCAGAATTTGCCCGACTTGATTCAAGTATTTAGGCCTCAGTCTCTGGGCTTAATCGAAGCTGCGGGCAAACTTTTGGGTGTCAAGGTGGAAGCGACTCGGCGCACTGCGGCTCTGAAATTGCTGCTGCAAAAACGCGCAAAAGAATATTTGAGTATGCCTAATTATACAGGTGAAACTTACAGTGCGATCGCCCTCGACTCGCCGCCGCCCGTACCCTTACCCGAAAACCTCTGGGGCGATGGCTGGCGTTTTGCTTCCCTACCCGCCGGCGACATTGAAGATGCTTTCCAAGGGCGTCCCCTGCCAATTTTGGAAATGCCAGAATTCCTGTTACCGCTGAATTTGGGATTGGCCTCAACAGTACCCGTACCGGGAGTTGTGATTGACGGCGGGCGCCAGTCTATGCGGTTGGCTAGATGGCTTCAGGATGCCAAACCTTTCGCTTTGAATTATATTGCTGGAGAACCAGACGGATTGATATTGGAAGCTGGGTTAGTAGATAGGTGGGTTGTGGCTACTTTTGAAGATAGCGAGGTGAAAGCTGCGGCCCAAATTTACCAACAGCGCAAGCAATTAAGTAAAGGATTGCATTTTTTGTTAGTCCAGCCCGATGATAGTGGCATGACTTATACAGGCTTTTGGCTGTTGAACTATGAGCGATAAGAGGGAAATAATATTATTTGTAATGTTGATCCATCGCGCCCCGAAAAATAGTAAAACTCGGCCCCAACTCAGTTCCAGTATATACAGACTCAAACACAAATTTTAAAACAGCTTCTTGAGTTAGCAAGAGATAGTGTTGCAAATTTATTCTACAACTAAAATCAATCCGTTTTGGATGCCCTGACAAACTCGGTTGATGTGACACTGGTCTTTTTCGTTAAGACCTTTCTGGGCTAGCATGGCTGATTTCAGCAGCCGTCTGTCAAGGGGGGTAATTTGACGAAAAGCAAAAATACGCTGGACGATCGCCTCGATCGAGATTTTGGGGAGGTTAGCAGAGCTGACTGTCATGGTCTTAACACGCTAAAAATAAGTAACAGAACTATGTACCTTTATTTTTAAAGATTTTGTGAAGGCACTTTGTGATTAGAATCACATATAGTTAGTGACAAAATAGTGTATGTAGGGTGACTGTTGTCACCAAATCTTCAATTATCTTTACCCCAACTTAACGATGGCCCGATAGAATCACTGTGGTAAAACTCCAGCAGAGGGTAAAAATGGCACAAGCAAAAATCGGAATTATCGGCGGCAGCGGTTTGTATAAAATGGAGGCCCTCAAGGATATTGAAGAGGTGAAAATTGATACACCTTTTGGAGCGCCATCGGATGCCGCAATTGTGGGAACATTGGACGGTACGCCGGTAGCATTTCTGGCTAGACACGGCCGCAACCACACTTTTTTGCCCTCAGAAGTGCCTTACCGGGCAAATATTTATGCAATGAAGAGTTTGGGAGTTGAGTATTTAATCTCAGCGTCGGCGGTTGGTTCTCTGAAAGCTGAGGCGAAACCTTTAGATATGGTAGTGCCGGATCAGTTTATCGATCGCACAAAAAATCGAGTTTCTACTTTTTTTGGAGAAGGAATAGTCGGTCACATCACATTCGGCGATCCGGTTTGCGGCGAATTGGCTAAAGTATTGGCAAGTGCGATCGAATCCTTGAACCTCTCCGACGTTACTCTCCACCGGGGCGGCACTTACGTCTGCATGGAAGGCCCCGCATTTTCCACAAAAGCAGAATCTCACCTTTACCGCAGTTGGGGGGCGACAGTCATCGGAATGACAAATTTGCCCGAAGCAAAATTAGCCAGAGAAGCAGAAATTGCCTACGCAACTTTAGCATTAGTCACCGATTACGACTGCTGGCACGAGGATCACGACAGCGTAACAGTAGAAATGGTAATAGCAAATTTGCACCGCAATGCAGAGAATGCTCAAAAAGTCATTCAAGAAACAGTACGGAGGTTAACAGAAAATCCCCCCGTTTCCGAGTCGCATTCAGCTTTGAAATATGCTATTCTGACTCGGCTCGATCAAGTGCCTGCCGCAACTAAGGAGAAAATGGGTTTGTTGTTGCAGAAATATTTGTAGTTGAAAGTGAGGCGTTGCATATTTGCGGGATGATTTGGAATTTTATCAAAGCTGAAAACCCTTATTTTTCTGCGTGGCTATAAGAGTCCCCCCTACAAGAGTCCTCCCAAAATTATGCAATGCCGTAAAATCAATATCAAATTGAGGTGAATCACTATTTGCCAATGACTGATTCTATTACGAGGGTTTTTTCTATTTATGTAATTTGACGCTAAGTAGACGCTAATAGGTTATTGGAGTGTCCTGAAGCCGATCGATCGATAAGTAATTTTTTAGGTGTTATTTTACTAGGAACTTATGAGTAATAGTGCAGTTAAGCCAAATCAAATGATTGATGTTGCAGTTGTGGGTGGTGGCGTTTCTGGGGCCTACGCTGCTTGGCGGTTAGCATCTCATCACAAATCTTCTAAGATTCGTCTCTATGAATTGAGCGATCGCATTGGTGGTCGGTTACTATCAATGACAATGCCGGGGATGCCTCATGTTCAGGCTGAGTTGGGTGGGATGTATGTGACTGAATCTCAGGCTATTGTCTGGGAATTGATTAAGTTGCTGAACCTGAAGACAACGGTTGTTGACTTTAGCAGTCCGGGAGTACGGGCATATGTTCGCGATCGGC
Organism: Microcoleus sp. Pol12B3; assembly: GCF_036701355.1. Lineage (NCBI taxonomy): Bacteria > Bacillati > Cyanobacteriota > Cyanophyceae > Oscillatoriales > Microcoleaceae > Microcoleus > Microcoleus sp. Pol12B3. The sequence goes on along the minus strand of NZ_JAUBQS010000004.1, from coordinate 96,545 downwards.
ATTTGTTGATGAGTGAATTTAATCAACCGGATAAAGTACCTTATAATTTACGGCCGGATGAAGAAGGTAAAAATTATGAGGAATTGTTCGATTTTGCTGTTGGGCGGTCGATTCCAGGAAAAGATTTAACTCCTGCTTATTTTGCTTCACCGGAGTGGAAGCGCGATCGCGAAACGCTGAAAATTGACGGTCAACACTTGTATGACTTGAGTATTTGGGAAGTGTTGCTGAAGGAAATTAGCAACGAGGCTTACAATCTCAGTTTGGATACGGGCTTTTTCTATTCGGATTTGGGTACTTGGAATGCGGCTAGTGCGATCGCAACAAGTATGTCTCTTCCCTACAGCGATACTTGGTACATGATGGCTGATGGCTACCAAACATTACCGAAAACCCTCGCGACAGAATTTGAGAGAGAGGGTGGGGAAGTTTGCTTAAATCATCGCTTAAAAACCTTCGATCGCACTCCAGAAGGGCTGATTAGGTTAAATTTTGTCGATCGCGCGGGTCATTCTCTCCCGCCCGTGTTCGCGAAACATCTGATTTTAGCAATGCCGAAGCGATCGCTAGAACTGTTGGCCGTAGAAAACCAGCAGAATTTCCTATTTAGCAATTCAACTTTTCAGGAAAATATCCAAACTGTTAGCGGCGATCCCGCTTACAAACTTTTCCTCGGTTATCATACTCCTTGGTGGCACGCACTAGATATTCATGGTGGTACTTCAGCTACAGATTTGCCGATGCAAAAGTGTTACTACTTCGGTACAGAAAGCGCCCAAGGGGGCGATCCGAACAATCACAACTCCCTATTATTAAGCCTGTTTCCTGATAATATTGCTGCGGGTTTCTGGCGAACGATGGCCTATAATCCAGATAAGCCAGAAAAACGTCCAGCTTTTCGCGGAGAACTAGGCGAAACACGGGAATTAAGAGCTTTTCTGAAAAGTGATGGTTCTATTGCGACAGACCCCTTAGTTCCTTCTCAGGATATGGTACGGACGGCCCAGCAACAACTCAAAGGCCTACACAATTTAGCAGATATTCCAGAACCTTATACCGCCCTTTATATCGACTGGCAAAAAGATCCCTACGGGGGTGGATGGCACTCTTGGAACCCCCGCTGTCAGCCCTGGGAAGTGATGAAACAGATGCGGCATCCGATTCGTGGTGCTAATGTTTATGTCTGTGGCGAAGCCTATTCAAATATGCAAGGATGGGTGCAAGGAGCGTTGAATAGTGCAGAATTAATGTTAGAGGAAAACTTTAACTTGAGCCGGCCTGAATGGTTGCCACCCAGTTATGATTTGGGGTCGTAAAATTCATTTTACTGTTCCCCAGACCGCCAGGGAATGAATTCCCTGGCTAATAGCTAAAGTCCTCTGAAGAGGACTGAAAAACTCATTATACCTCGACCATATTTCTTGTGGAACAGGCATCTTGCCTGTTCAAAACTCGCTTTTTTGGAGATGTCTATAGCAATCCTAAATGATTATACTCGTTACCAGGAAGAGCCTGGTAACGCATATCCGGAGGCTCTGCCTCCATTGTCGCAGCCGAGGCAGAGCAAGAGTGACATCGCTTCCCAGGCCGAGCCTGGGAACCAGTTAACCAGTTATTAAAACTGATTTAGGATTGCTATATTAGTCCTCTTCAGAGGACTTTCGCTTTGAGACAGGGGTTTTAACCCCTGTCGGACTAATGGTTTGACGTTAAGTTGACACCAATGAAAACTAATCACCGACTCCCCAAGATAAACTCCCCTACGGAAGATTCTGTAAAATAATCGCATCCTGCTGCTGCTGCAAATAACTCGGAATTTCCCCCGCCCACCCCCGACGGCGCCAGATTCATTGCTGTTGCCACTAAATACATCGTTTGATACAAAATCCCAACGTGCTTTAATATTAGACTATAGGCCATTGATTCATAGCCCCAAGTTACTCTCGAAAACCGAGAGGATAGCAGAATTAAAATCTGTGGTTCTACCTCTATCTGTACTGACAATCCTGCACTTTTTAGCAATGCTTCTACCTGCTTTGTTTTCCCAGAAATTTTACAAAGTTGGTGTTCTTGGGGTGCATAATAATACAAGCCAGCCTCAATATTTTCACAGCGATTGATAGCTGTATAAATCTCTAAATCGTAGCAAGCGCCTCCGGTTGGATAAGGCCTATTGCTGCAATCCATGTTATCTCTGGGGACAATCTCGCGCAATCTCGCGGAACGATAGAGAAATTCTCCCAATTGTTCGACAGTAATCGGCTTTTCTCCATGTTGCCGAATTGTCTTTCTTGATTCTAAAATTGCTGTAAACGGTGTATCTGTTTGTTTCAAACTGTCTATGTCAGGTTTATAAAGATTTATAATCTCGTTAGATGGTTTGGCTTTGAGTACGGGTGTGGGTTCGATTTCTCCTAAAAATCGAAAGGTTTTGCCAATCAGATTGGAATGTCTGCCGCCGCGACTGCGGGAGTGAAATAATAAATCGTGAAATTCCCATTGAGTTAGAGTTTCACTTTGTTCTAAGCTGCTATTGTTGTTGACAGATGATAGCAGTTCAGCAGTTAACAAAAAGCTGAGAAATAATCGGGCGGTGGCTTCAGAAATTCCCGGAATTTTGGTTAAATCGGAGATGGCTTTAGGTTGCGAGAGTTCGTTGATTAAAGCTGCACTGCGCCAATCTTTGAGGATAATTTTGGCTTTGGAAAGGGGGGATTCGACAACTAAATGGGATTTTTCTGAGTGGCAATAGGCAAAGCGCGAAAGTTGATAGTTATTATCAGTAATTGTCTCTGATAATTGCCATTTATAGGGTGTGGCTATGGGGACGGCTGTAGCGATCGCACTGCCGTCAATTTCTAAAGTATGGTAAACTAAACCCAGGATGACAAATTGTTCTAGGTAGTAGTAGAATTTAGCGAGGGCGGAACTGCCATCGGTAGCAACTACCAGTTGAGTTAGGGCTGTTTCGGTTGCGCCTGCGGTAGAAATAACTTTAATCGCGGCGACAATTCCGGGGGAGAGTTTGTTGAGGTTAAAGTCGATGTAGGGGGCTTTTAAAATTAAGTCTTTTTCGGCATCCTCTATAGAAATTTCTGGCTTAAAAGTTAGGATGATTTGGGGGATGGTTTCACTCATAATTAATCTTAAAAGAATATCGGGAATGGGTTGATTTGGTGTTCGGGGATGGGTGCATCTAGCCAGCCTAATTTCACCGGAATGTCATAAAGTCGCCCTGGTGCTAAGCGTTTCCAAAAGTGCCGCATTCCTGGTACTATAACTTTGACGACATTTAAGCCAATGTCGGGCCGGGTTTGATCTAAAACAAAGGTTTCTAAGCCTAATGTTTCAGCTATTATTACGCACTTTTCAACGTCTGCTTTTAAATCATCGCTGGCTAAGGGGGGATAGTCAGATAGTAATTTTAAAGGTTGGGAAGTATCGGGCGTTAAATAAGATTTATTTTCTAGGGTGGCGGTTTTGTACCACTCAACGGTGAGGCCGTCGGAAACTCCGTAATTTGTGCTACCATCGCTGTTAAAGGTTAATACTGCGGGTAACGATTGATTGACTTCTGTTAAAGCGCGAGACAGGGCAATTTTGGGATCGAAATGTGCGCCAAAACCAAAAATGATGTCTTCGATTTCTCTGTCGATGCGGTGAGAAAGGGCGGCAAAAACGGGGATGTTAAAATCGTTGGTGAGGTCTAAAACCCACAGACTGCGGTCTATACTTTGATAATAGTTTCTGAGTTCTTGAATGTAGGAATCGTTAAAGCTATCTAAGTCAACTGCGGGGACTTTAACTCGATTGTACCACCACAAGGCGACGCTATCTCGCTCGACTAATTCCATAAATCCTTGCAAAATTGCTTCTTCTTTGGTATTGCCGGCGGCGCTACCGTTGGAGTCTGCCCAACAGTCGGGTTTTTCGGGTTTGGGATAGCCGTAATAACAGTAAGCTGTGGGTAGATATTTCACTCGTTGATTAGTTAATGACCAAATTGGTGTCCAGTCAATTTCTCGGCTGGTATCGAAGGGTTCGGGGACTCTTTGAAAGAAGCTGGGACAGGTTCTATTCCAGTCGTGGCGAGTGCTATATTGTACTTCACTGAAACCCATGCAATCATTGGGGTGAATGGCGGTTTCTCCCATTGTTTGATAGCTGCCTTTTTTTCGGATTTCGTCGCCTTGAAATACGCCGGAATATCTCTCAATGGCTTCTCCCAAGGCGCTGGCTTTGGCTTGTTCGTCGGTTTTGCCTTTGCCGGCACTTCTGCCGCGTAAGTTTTCTTTGAGGAAGTACAAGTCATCGAACATCGTAGCGAAATTGTGGCCGGCTAAGTAGTTCGGTGTTAAAGCATTGGTTGTTTGGGGAACTTTGAGTAAACCGCGCACAACTCCGGTGATGGGACTGATTTGGCTGTCAAATCTTTGCAGGGTTTCGGTTGGGGAAAAGCCGCGATGGCCGCCGTCGGCGGTAAAGGTTTTTTTCTGGCTTTGGAGGACAAAGGGCTGGATTTCTTGGGGCGGAACTTGACCGCATTCGGGGCATTGGGGGCGTTTGGTTATGGTGTGGTTGGTGGTTTTGAGGGTTTTGGTGTCAAAGGTAATTATCCTATTTTCTAAGGTTTTATTATTGCCTTGGACAATCCATTTGGCTAGTTCTGTGGCGGCTAAATTTAAGCTTATTTGTAGGGTGGAAGGTAGGTAAGATGGGGGATTTAATAAGGGTTTTGAGTAGTTTTTTTGACGCTGGATGAAGCTTTGGGTGGGGCGATTTGCTCTCAGGCGTTGGGCGAGACATTCCCAGCAGGCGGTGGTTTCGGGGTGGAAAATTGGCCCGATCCAAATTGTGGAACTTGTAGGTTTTAGGAGTAGCCAAGGGCTGCCTGTTTGGAGGGATTTTTGGTTGAATTCTCCCAGTTCTGGTTGCAGGTAATCGTCGGCTATGATTAGGGTGATATCTGCGGTGGCCGAGGTTTGAATGCCGAGGGTTTCTAGGGCGCTAATGCAAGCTTCTGCTGGGATTTGGCTGTAGGAAATGACGGCAAGTTTCAGGGATTGCAAGCGGGATGTGGCTTGTTGGGGGGAGATGTTTAAAAGGGTGTAAAAGGCGGCAGTTTCATCGGGGAGGGAGGTGTCGTTTTCGATGAGGTGGCCTTGTTTTTCTAGCAGGGCTAGGGTATAGTAAATTTCTGCGGGTGAGGCTTGACCTCGCAGTTGGTTGACGATTTCGTCGGCGGTGTTGTGGCCGTTAATTAAGGGGGTTAATAGTTCGTAAAGGTGGCCTGAGAGGACGAAGGAATCTGACTCGGAGATCAGGAATACTCCTACCGATTTGATGATTTCGACGGTGAAGCAATTTTTAAACTTTGGTTGGTAGAGCATCCTGAAGGGTGTTTAATATAATTTTGGGATTGATTTTAGTAAAGCGATCGCTCTTATTGCGGTTGAGATTTAGAGAGTGGCGATCGCTATAATTCAAGATAGCGCTGTAAAATCTCTTGAGCTTGGGAAAGCAGATCTGATTCAAGTTGACCGAGTTGTTGTAGTAATCTCTTTTTATCGAAAGTCATTGGGTCAACACAGACTAGCAAACTGTCTGCATCTAAACCATTTTGTGCAGATGCGGGCGTAAATATCACAGCAGCAGAAATCCGAGGATCGTGAGGACGAGCGGAGGTAAATGGCAAAACGGTGACTTTAGAGCGCCCCTCGTTAAACAGCGATCCAGAAATAACTAATGCTGGTCGCGTTTTGCGTATTTCTGTTCCGACTGACGGATCGAATCTCGCTATCCAGATACTTCCCAGTCGGTAATCGCCTGAGTCTGCCATTCCTCATCCCATCCTAAATTTAGTTCATCAATTAGCTGACAAGCATCTGCTAAAGCTTGTTTTTCTTGCTGTTTTCGCCATTGTTGCAAGAGAGATTCTATCAAAGCACTGGGGTTTGGCGCTTTTTGACTGACATAGGTAACTAAGTCATCTGGTAAGCTGATAGAGATGTTGCTCATTGGCTAATCAGAATAATTTTTTACTCTTAATTTTAGCAATAATTGTGACAAATTACAACCGCCGCGTCCTCTTGTCAAGTCCGATCGCGCTTGCCAGTTTTTATCCCCGGAAAAGCTTCCTCTCCTCAAGTTTTGTAGGGTGCGGATCTGTGAGAGGTTAAATGGAACTTGCTGTTTGACCGGTGGCGACGCACCTTACCTACGACAAGATTGTGTGTACCACAATTTGTGCGATCGCCTCCTCATTCAATCTTTTTCGTTTTAGCCCGATCGCTATTTACGGTTTCCATATTCTTAAAAATTTAAATCTATAAATTAACTATAGTCGATCGCCCGAAAAGCTAACTCTCCTCGATCGACCCCGCTGTGACTAGAGAGTTCTACTTAACCAAGCGAGGGCGATCGCCTTTGAAATTTCCTGTTCGCTCGCCGTCAAATCTTGTTGCAAAACTGATATAATTATATTCCTCTGTTAGATCAACCTAATCTTGTTCTGGCAATAAATGCGGATAAGATACAACAGTCCCATCCGCTTGTCAACCCTCTCTCGCTCACCAGAAACACCAACTCTCCTGAAGCGGCCCGGCTGTGAATAGACAAGCGGGGCCGAAAAACTGGCAAGCTACGGGTGTAGCTTGAGACAAGCTAAAGGGACTTTAGCAAGACTTGCGGAGACCACCTGGTTCTATCTCTCCAGCCAGCCAAGCACTAATCTGTGGCTCTGTCAGACCATCTGGTCTGGGAGGTAGGGGTAGGACATAAATCACCGTTTCCCCTTGAGTACCTAGAAGGACGGGAACTGCATCGGGAGCCTGATTGATGCGGACTTCTACGAAGTCTTCAATTAATCCCGCCTCCCGGAGGGTGACGGTGGGTCGAGTCAGCAAGCTGTTGTAAAGTTCTGGTTCTAACCATGACTGAGCAATCAACCGAGATATTGCGGCTTCAGCGCTTCTCCAATCCTGGGGAAATGCCATAATTTTCTCCTAGCTCCCTTTTGTGGGAAATATAGATTTTGCTGTTATTCTATAGCAGATGCGTTCTCTACAGTTTCGATCGGCAACTATTGACCGCGCCCTGGCTTACAGTCGAGCCCAAGGCTTCAGAGTCTAGGAAGCTGGCGATCGCCCTTTTTTGAGAAAGAGAAATAATATCATTTGCCTTTGACTGGGAATTGTATCATCCTAAATGCTGTAGGGGCGGGTTCGCCAACCATAATCGCCAAAAACAAACAATCTCGAAAACCCGCCCCACCCAACGAACAATCATCATCCACATAGTAATATTCGATGCAAATTTCTGGTTGATGTGGGCGATTGGTGGGGTTGGGCGGGTTTATTTAGATTGTTGGTTATCGTTATATATTGTTGGCGAACCAGCCCCTACAGCTTTTTTATCGTGGTGCAAAATGTGAATTTTTACGGATTTTCTTGATGATACAGTGGTTTTCACTCCCGATAGGTTAATATCACTAACAAGTACAATACCAAATAGCGCACGGACTATGCTCGGACTTAACGGATATCGCATTGTACAAGAACTTCACAGCGGCGTAAAAAGTTTGGTTTATCGAGGCTACCGCGAAGCAGACCAGCAACCCGTTATCGTCAAACTCCTTAAATCCGAGTACCCCACTCTGGAAGAAGTCACCCGCCTCAGAAATGAATACAAAATTGCCCAACCCCTAGACAGTTCTAGTATCACTAAAGTCTATAGCCTAGAAAACTATCGCAATAGCTTTGCCCTAATCTTAGAAGATTTTGGCGGCTCCTCTCTCGACCAGTTACTTACTAACCAAACCTTCCCTTTAACAGAAGTTCTGAGAATTGCCATTGTCTTAATAGATGCCTTAGATTATTTGCACCGCCATTCGATTATTCACAAAGATATTAAACCGGGCAATATCATTATTAACTCTACCACAGCCGAAGTCAAACTCACTGACTTTAGCATTTCCTCCCGCCTGCAACAAGAAAATCAATCTGTGAGCAATCCCTCGGAACTGGCGGGTACTCTCGCCTATCTCTCCCCAGAACAAACGGGGCGAATGAACCGCTCCGTAGATTACCGAACCGACTATTATTCTTTAGGAGTGACTTTATACGAACTGCTGGCGGGTCAGTTACCTTTTGCCACGGTCGAGCCGATGGAATTAATACATTGTCACTTAGCTAAACAGCCTTTACCACTTTGTGAAATCAGAGAAATTCCCCAAGTTATTTCTGATATTGTAATGAAACTCTTAGCCAAAACCGCCGAAGAGAGATATCAAAGCGCAGCGGGATTAAAATTTGACTTAGAAACTTGTTTAAATCAGTTGCTTGCTACGGGAACAATAGCACCTTTTGCCATTGCCACCCGCGACAAAGGTAGCCAACTCCTGATTCCACAAAAACTTTACGGCCGCGAACAGGAAGTAATAGAATTACTAGCCGCCTTTGAAAGAATCAGCCAATCCACTCTTACCCCGACATCTCTAACCCCCAACCCCCTTACTAAGGGGGCTTTAGAGCCAGCAGAATCCCCTCTAACCCCAACACCTCTTACCCCCCCCTTCTTAAGGGGGGCTGGGGGGGATCAAAGCTACGCTTCCGAAACAGAATCCTCCTCCACTCTTACCCCCCCCTTCTTAAGGGGGGCTGGGGGGGATCAAACCCATGCTTCCGAAGCAGAATCCTCCTCCACTCTTACCCCCCCCTTAGCAAGGGGGGCCGGGGGGGTTCAAAACCATGCCGAAATGATCCTAGTTTCCGGCTATTCCGGTATTGGCAAAACCGCCATCGTCAACGAAGTTCACAAACCCATACTCCGCCAACGCGGTTACTTCATCTCCGGCAAATTTGACCAATTTAACCGCAACATTCCCTACTCAGCCATCATCACCGCTTTTCAAGGCTTAATTAACCAATTACTCACAGAAAATGCCGGACAAATTGCCAATTGGAAACATCAACTCTTAGATGCCCTCATCCCCAATGCCCAAGTCATCATTGATGTTATCCCCGAAGTAGAATTTATTATCGGCCCGCAGCCAGAAGTACCCCAATTAGGGCCAACAGAATCACAAAACCGCTTCAATCGAGTTTTTCAACAATTCCTCAAAGTCTTTTGTCAACCCCAACACCCCGTTGTACTTTTTTTAGATGACTTGCAGTGGGCAGATGCAGCCTCCTTGAAACTGATGCAACTGCTGATGAGTGATTCTGATAGCCAATATTTGTTAATTATTGGAGCATATCGCGATAACGAAGTCAACCCCACTCACCCTTTAATTCAAACCTTAGAAAAAATCCGCGCATCCGGGGCTAATCTCAACAACATCACCGTCCAACCTTTAGCCATCAATCATGTTAGCCAACTGATTGCCGATACTCTCAATGAATCCGCAGCCACAAAACGCATTCAATCCTTTTCACAACTCCTGTTTAGCAAAACCCAAGGCAACCCTTTCTTTTTAACCCAACTGCTGAAAACCCTCGCCTTGGAAAACCTACTGCATTATGAAGCCAGCAGCGATAAATGGCAATGGGATATCGAGGCAATCCAAGCCATTGGCATTACCGATTTAAACGTTGTCGAACTGATTGCTAGAAACATTCAAAAACTGCCAGAGGTTACTCAAAAAGCCTTAAAACTTGCCGCTTGCATTGGCAATACTTTTAACTTAGATGTTTTAGCCATTGTCAACGAAGCATCAGAATTAGTATCCGGGGCGCAGTTGTGGCCGGCGCTTCAGGCGGGTTTGATTTTACCCCTGTCTGAAGCCTACAAAATTCCGTTGGTATTTATCGAGTCGGAATCTGAATCAGTGCGGCTGCAAGATGTGAAAGTAGATTACAAATTTTTGCACGACAGAGTGCAGCAATCTGCCTATTCTTTGATTCCCGAAACCGAGAAAAAATCAACTCACTTCCAAATCGGTCAATTACTGCTGCAAAATACTACAGCAGAAGAACGCAAAAACAATATTTTTGCCCTGGTTAATCAATTGAATTTTGGCATAGAGGCAACCACAGAGGCATCACCTCTACTGGCTACACAGTCCGACAAAAACCTGTTAGCAGAACTTAACTTGATTGCCGGTCAAAAAGCTAAAGCCTCCGCCGCCTTTGAAGCAGCGGTTAATTATTTTAATCTGAGTTTGGGGTTGCTGGCTGCCGATAGTTGGCAGAGTGATTATGATTTGACACTGCCTATCTATGTGGAAACCGTAGAAGCTGAATATTTAAACGCTAATTTTGCCCGGGCGGAACAGCTTTTAGAAGTTGTGCTGCAAGAGGCGAAAACGCTTTTAGATCGGGTAAAAGTTTACGAAGTTAAAATTCAGTCTTATATTTCTCAATACAGGATGTCAGAAGCCATAGAGACAGGGCTGGAAGTGCTGGGAAAATTAGGGATATCCCTGTCTCAAATGTCGGAAGATCCGGGAATCTTGGTTCAGGCAATTGCTAGAAAACTGACAGAAGAAAATAAACAAATTGAGGATTTAGCAGACCTTCCCGAAATGACCGATCCTTATCAGTTTGCCGCAATTCGGATTCTTTTAACAGTTACCTCGGCTGCATATATTACGAATCCTGCCCTACTCTCGCGGCTTTTATTTGCAATGGTGGATCTCTGCTTAACTTACGGCAATCCTTCCTTAGCTGCTGGTGTGTACGTCAATTATGGTGTCTTTTTGACTGTGGGTGGAGATATTGATTCAGGATATAGATTTGGTCAACTCTCTTTAAAATTATTAGATAAATTTAATGCCAAAAATATTAAAGTATTTGTCCTACATTTCTTTAACTCATTTATTAGACACTGGAAAGACCATATTAGGGAAACCATAGAACCTTTGCAAGATGCTCTTAATAGTGGGTTGGAAACCGGAAATTTAGAGTATGCGTGCTATGCGATTCTAAGTGATAATTACCATAGTTTTTATGCCGGAAGTGAACTTGAATATCTCGCAAGTAGAAGCCGAGATTACACATTATTAATTTGTAAAATTAAGCAATATTTTGCTATTGAATTTATAAAGATGTATCATCAGTTGATGTTAAATTTGATTGATGAATCACACTGCACAACTCTATTGATTGGGAAAGACTATAATGAAGTAGAGAATCTTGAATCTGCACAAAAAACAAATAACTATTATACTCTTTTTTATATTAATGCTGCGAAAACCTTTCTATCTTATTTATTTAAAGAGCGTAAAGCCGCAGTTGAGAATGCTCGACAAGCAGATAAATATAAAGCACCTGTTAGCGGGATGATCATGACAGGTCAACTTAACTTTTACTACTCCCTAAGCCTCCTCGATCAGTATCCTCACGTCAGCGAAACCGAGCAGAGAGAATATCTTGAACAAGTAGCCACCAATCAACACACAATGAGACATTGGGCAAATAACGCCCCCGCCAACTACCAACATAAATACGACCTGGTAGAAGCGGAAAAAGCCCGAATTTTAGGAGACTACCCCGCAGCCATCACCCTCTACGATGCGGCCATCACCGGGGCCAGAGAACAACAATACACCCAAGAAGAAGCCCTCGCCAACGAACTCACCGGCGAATTTCACCTAACTCGCGGCCAAGAAAACATGGCCCGCTTCTTCCTACTAGAAGCATACTACTGCTACATCCGCTGGGGAGCCACAGCCAAAGTCAAAGACTTAGAAACCCGATATCCGCAATTCTTCGCCAAAATCAACGCTCAAAAACCCTCAGAAACCAGCCTCACCTTAGCCACCATCATTACCAGTAGCAGCAATTCCGAAGGATTTGACTTAGCCTCCGTCTTCAAAGCCGCCCAAGCCATCTCCAGTGAAATAGTCCTCAGTGAATTGCTAGCAAAACTAATTAAAATCGCCATAGAAAATGCCGGGGCACAAACCGGATATTTGCTACTCAAACACTCAAACACATTCACCATAGAAGCCGTCGGACAAGTCGAAGGCGACAACATCACCCTCTCACAAATCCCCCATCTGCCCCTCCCCGAAATCCTCCCCATGAGCGTCATCAACTATGTAGAAAGAACCAAAACACCTGCCGTCTTAAACAATGCTACTACCGAGGCAATGTTTGCCGCAGACCCCTATATTGTTGCCCATCAAACCAAATCCATACTCTGTACTCCCATCATCAATCAAGGTCGCTTCATGGGCGTAGTTTACTTAGAAAACAACCTAGCAGAAAAAGTATTCACCCCAGCGCGAATAGAAGTTTTAAAACTCCTATCTTCCCAGGCATCTATCGCCTTAGAAAATGCCCAACTTTATCAAACCCTAGAACAAAAAGTAGAAGAACGCACGGCACAGTTAGCCCAAGCTAATAAAGAAATATTGGTTTTGAACGATCGGCTAAAAGTAGACAACCTTCGCATGAGTGCGGAACTAGACGTAACCCGCCGCCTGCAACAAATGATTTTGCCTCAACAGCAGGAATTAGAGTCAATTGCAGGGCTAGAAATTGCTGCATTCATGGAACCGGCTGATGAAGTTGGTGGCGACTATTACGACGTACTAAATCACAGTGGTAAAGCCACAATTGGCATCGGCGACGTGACAGGACACGGTTTAGAAAGCGGCGTGTTAATGATTATGGCGCAAACAGCCATTCGCACTTTGCTGGTTCACAAGGAAACCGACCCCGTTAAATTATTGCAGACAGTCAACCAAACGCTTTTTGACAACGTAGAGCGCATGGATTCTGGTAAAAATATGAGCCTTTCTTTGCTAGAATATCGGGACAACACCCTGCATTTGAGCGGACAGCACGAAGAGGTGATTGTCGTGCGTGACGGCGGCGAAGTAGAGCGGATTGATACCATCGAGTTAGGCTTTCCCATCGCCTTGGAAGCAGATATTGCCGATTTCATTGCTTCTACTGAAATACAGTTGAATTCGGGGGATGTTGTCATACTCTACACAGATGGAATTACCGAAGCTTTTAATATGAAGAAAAATCAATACGGTATCGAGCCATTGATTGAAGTTGTTGTCCTTAACAGGGAACAGTCAGCAGCAGCAATCAAGCAAGCTGTGATTGACGACGTGCGGCGATACATCGGGGAACAAAAAGTATTTGATGACATTACTTTGGTTGTAATTAAACAGAAGTAATATCATTTCCGGTTACACCGTCAGGTGATGTTGACTGTTGACTGTTGACTGTTCACGGCGTCAACAGTCAACAGTCAACTCGAATTTACTATTCCGATGCTAACGGATTTGATATAAGTAGGTAGGCACAAATAAACATTGCTGTATAACCGAATGTACAACTGCCCGAACAGAAAGCCAATAGCTTCGTTTCACTCGCTTTTGACTACTTAAAGCAGATTCCCGGTTTATGAAGTACCCCCGCCTATCCTTCTATCCCCGGAAAAGGCAAAAACCTTTGTCCCTACACTTCATGAACCTGGAATAGGCTGTATGTATTTTCCCACTCATTTGCTTAGTTCCGCTCAATTAATCAACTGCTTGAATGCGTCGTGTTCGCGAATCTTCTCCAAATCAGCTTCACTTTTTGCCAACTCTTTACATACATTCGGATTGAGATTGAGGGCGCGCTTTAAATTTTCAATTGCTAATTCAATTTTACCTTGTAGGGCATAACATCTGGCTTTGTTGTACCAAATTCTGTAAAAGTCAGGCCGAATTTTAGCAGCATTGTCGTAGGAAGCGATCGCCGCTTCGTATTTTTGCAATTTTGAGAGTGCAACGCCTCGATTGTTCCAAGCGTCAGTATAATCATTTTTAATTTGTAGAGCTTGATTGTAAGAAATTACTGCTTGTTCGTACTCCTGCATTTTGGAAAACGCAACGCCTCGGTTGTTCCAAGCATCGGCATAATCGGGTTTGGCTTGAATTGCTTGTTCGTAACAGCCGATCGCCTCCTGGTACTTCTGCAACTCCAACAATACCACGCCTCGATTGTTCCAAGCATCGGGATAATTGGGGCGAATTGTAGTAGCTTGTTCGTAAGAGGCGATCGCCTCTGGATACCGCTGCATTCTCGTGAGCACTACTCCTCGGTTATTCCAAGTATCGGCTAAATCCGGCTGAATTTGCAGGGCCTGATCGTAAGCCACGATCGCATCTTGATAACGGTTTTCAAAGAAACAAGCATCTCCCTGTTTAGCATAGTCGCCCGCAGTCAATAACTTTTGGTAATTGCCATAGTTAACCGGAGCAAATTCTTGAATTTGGGCATCGGGGAATAACAAGTCTGTTTCTGCCTCTGCCGGGTGACTTTGCTGTTGAATTTCGCCTAAGATAGTTTCAGCGTCCGAAATTAATAGTTTTAATTGAGAGATTGTATCGTAATGGAGACTTTCTATTTCTTGGCGAGCAATTGTTGTCTGCTTGGACAATTTGCTCAACAGAAACCAAACCCCGACTCCGGCTGCTGTCGGAAACAAAGTTAAGGCAATTATTAGCCCGTTCAGCAGTACCGCCGTGCGCCCAAAAGCAATGTCAACTTCTTCTTGAACTCGATCGCGGATTTCTTCTTTAAGTGGCTGCTGTGAGAATTGCTGCTCAACCAACAGTGCCGGCCTCGGTTCAGAGGCAGAAACGCTATTGGCGCAGACTAGAATAGTTGAAAGGGCGATCGGGCTAATACTTTTTCTAAAGATACTTGACAAACGCATTGCCTTAGTGATACGCACCTGAGTTGCGATTTCCATGTGTCAAGAGATGCTGATAACGATGATCCCAGACTAGCCCATTTGTTCATAAACTATTAAATACAGGATATCTGTTGTGCAGTCCCCTCCGATCAAATTGCTGACGCAAGAATTGCTAGACGAAGTTGCCGCTTCCTCCCGGCGCAGTCCCCGCCAGCGACAAAACTACAATTTCCACGATTTGTCTGAAAAAGTGCAGCGGTTTGTCAACGTGCTGCAACCAGGCACTTACGTCCGCCCTCACCAACACCTGCGCCCGCCTGCAGTTAACGGTTTTGAGTTTTTTGTGGTGATTCAAGGCGAAGTCGGTATTGTTATTTTGAACGAAAACGGTCAAATCCTGCGCTCCTTGCGAGTCAGCGCTGCGGGCCCGACTCGCGCTGTCGAACTGCCAGAGGGCACTATTCACACGTTAGTAGCTTTGACACAGGATACTGTGATTTTGGAGTTTAAGGAAGGGCCTTACGACGTGGGGGCCGATAAAGACTTTTTGGCAGGTTTTCCGGCTGAGGGAACTGCAGAGGCGCGAGAATTAGTCCTGATTTGGGAAGCGGAATTTAACACTTGACTAATGACTGTTGACTGTTGACTGTTAAATGTTGACTGTTAAAAATCTCAACTCTCAAATCTCAAATCGATGGGCTGATTACTAATTACTGATGAATCTAATTGTCGTCATCCGATTGTATAAATCGGGGGCGGTACGAATGATTTTTCTCAGGAGCTCATCCGTCACCCAAAAGACGAGGGGAAACGAAAATTTTTTGCTGAATTCGCTGCATAATAGGTTGGTAGAAATGAGCAATCGATCGATCGCCTCCACTGATTCCAAACCGAGGAGCATTAAAGCAGGAGGCTTTTCGCCGTCTATTTCTGCTGCAATTGTCGTGTAGAGAGTTGTCGCCGATTTGGGCAAAAACAGTTGCCGCGGTTTCACGGGACAATGTACTTGCAGCCGATCGACTATTTGCTGCCGCAAAGTTAGCGAGTTACAGTTGACTAAAACGAAAGAAAAGTAACCTTGGGAAAGACGGAGCGCCCGCATTAAAGTTGAGAACGACCGCTCGTTATATTTAGCTGATTCGTACTTAGCTGCATCGTCTTTAGCTGTATTTTCTGAGCTTTGCTCGACAAACATAAATTGCATATTTTTTATCTAGTTTTAGAGATTTTCTAGATTAAATGATCTTTCTAAAGAAAATGTGAATATCGGAAATTTATTTTTCGTTTAAAAACTTTGGGTAAATATACCATGGTTTTAAATTAATATCAATAGTCTGATCGAAATAGTCCGATCGACAGATTTGGCTTGCACAACTCAAAAAGCACCTGCGACGGCACAACAAAAGTATAGCTGCAGGCAGAAGGAAGAGCATATTTCGCAATGGTTTCAGCAATTAATAACGTTCTAAATATCTGGCACGATTGCTAGGTAAAATGTAATTAAAAATACAAAAAATCACCTGAAATTCTCAGCCAGCGGCAAAGTAAACCAAAAACTTGCCCCTGCACCGGGAGTGCTAATTACCCCAATTTGGCCGCCGTGAGCACCTATAATTTGCCGACAAAGATAGAGACCCAAACCCAAACCAACCGAGTGTCGGGATTGATCGCCCCTAACGTAAAGGTCAAAAAGATGTTCGCACTGTTCCGGCAATATTCCCGCCCCGTCATCTTCCACGGTACAATAAATCATCCTAGCTCCGGGATTGGGGATTGGGGATTGTGGATTGGTAATGGGGGATTGTGGATTGGTAATCGGTAACTTGTCGGTGTCTTGCTTTGCTGTGCTTTGATTTATAATTAATTTATCCGCCTGGATTACTTGAGCCGAAACTGTTAAACTCAATCCCGGTAGATTGTGTTTCAAAGCATTAGAAATTAAATTGGATAACACGCGCCACAACTGAGTTTTGTCAGCATTCACGGCTGGCAAATCATCCGGAACCAAATTTTTAAAAGTAGCTTTACCCTCATTCATTAAAGGCTCCAAATCTGTCGCAGCAGCTTCAACTAGCGCCCTCAAATCAACCGATTCGCAGTGCAAAACAAAACCGCGCAATTCCCCGGCGTGAACTTCCAACAGCGAATTTATCAAGCGCAATTGCTGCTCGCTACCTTGAATCATCCGCTCCAAAATAGAACGGGGAATTGCGATCGAATCCCCAGGTTTCGTCTGCCAATTTTTCAGCACCATTAACATTCCCGCCACCGGGTTTCGCAAGTCGTGAGAAAGAGCGTGGATAAACATCCGCAGCGATTCTTGTGCCTGTTTGCGCTGCGTGATATCCTCAATTAAACCCTCATAATAAAGCACGGCGCCGCTGCTGTCCCGTACCGCCCGCGCCTTCTCAGAAATCCAGACAATACTGCCGTCTGAGCGGTAAATTTTAGATTCAAAATCCGATACTGTGCCGCTTTCCTCTATCGCTCGCAAAAACTCCTTTCTGCGAGCCGGATCGACGTACAACTGCCGCTCAATATCAGTAAACTTTGCTGTCACTTCTTCGGGAGAATCGCAGCCGTAAATCCTCGCCAAAGCTGGATTTGCAGTAATATAACGACCATCGGGAGTGCTTTGAAAAATTCCCTCGCCGGCATTCTCAAAAATGCTGCGGTACTTCGCCTCCGCCACCTCCAACTGCTGGTAAGCAGATTCCAACTCACGCCTGGTACTAAACTCTTTCCGTTGCAGACATTCGTACCAATAAACCGACAAATCGCAAATCAAACAAATCCAAAACAAATATAAGTACAACCCGGTCAACTTAAAAGGAGTATACTTAGCAAAACTTAGATTTAAAACCAAATTTATCCCGACGTGGCAACACAAAACGCCGAGTTGAGAAATCAGGTGGAGGCGCCAGCGGACGGGGATCAGCGTAGCTTGGATCAAAAACGCTAAAATCCAAGTAAAAATTGGTAATTCCCCGGCTTGTGCGACAGCTAGCCCAAGCTGTACAACCACAGTCAGCGACCACGAAAAAGCCAAAAATAGCAAACCGGGATAGCGCTGTCCAAAGGAGGTTTTTTGCAACACAAAACAGGTCAACAAACCCAATTCTACAGCAGCGCTCGTGTACAAATAAACACTTTCAAACTCCTGGTGAGCGAAGAATCTTTCGCCTAGAAAATAGACCGTTATTGTGAAGGCAAAAAAGATGGCAATTCCGACTGCAGGGCGCAGCCGCTCTCGGAGGAAGCGATCGCGCCACACCTCGTAAACCGTTAACGCCTGAACGGATTTTGCATTGCCCAAATAGTTCATAGCATTTTAGATTTTAGATTTTATATTTTATATTGACAAAGATCGATCGTCCGAGTTGACAGCAGGTAGCGAAAACCAGAAAGTCGAACCACCGCCGGGAGTGCTTTCGACGCCAATTTCGCCGCCGTGAGCTTTGATAATTTGCTTCGAGAGGTACAAGCCCAAACCCAGCCCTGTTAATTGTCGGCTATTAGGGTCGTGAACGTAAAGTTCAAATAGAGATTCCCGCTGTTTGGCGCTGATTCCTACTCCATTATCTGTTACAGTACAGCGAACCATTTTTACTGTGACTCCGGGCAATTTGCTGCCGATATTGCCAATTTGGCCCTGATAGCGGGGCATTTTGCAACTGCCGTCCAGGTTAAATTTGGCCAGGGTTTCCTGATTTTTTTGGGTTGTCTCGCCTATCCTAGGACGATCGCCCGCAGGAGATATCCGGTTAGCGATACAGCGGGCGAGCGGATTATTGGGCGATGTTAAAGCCTGGAAATTTTCTTCATAACTTAGCGCTGTTTCAAGTTCAATTACCTCGGCTTTAAAAGTTATATTGACTCCCGGAGGATTGTGCTTAATAGCATTAGTCAACAGATTTTCTAGCACCCGCTGCAAGTGTTGGCGATCGGCCTTGACTTGTGGCAAATCCACTGGTATTTCCTGAGTTAAAGTTGCTTGATTTTTGGCTAGCATCGGTTCTAAATCGGCAACAATGGCTGAAGCTAAAGACTGCAAATCTAGCGGTAAAGGATTGAGAACAATACCTTTAACCTCGCTAGCGTGAGCATCAAGCAGGGAATTAACCATAGTCAACTGGTGTTCGCTGGCTTGAACGATGCGCTGCAAAATCGATCGAGAAACCGGAACATCTTGTAGAGAATCAGAGGCCGATTTGTTGAGCAAATTTTTCAGCAGTATTAACATTCCCATAACAGGAGTGCGGAGATTGTGAGAAACTGCGTGCAAAAATAGGTCTTTGAGGCGGTTGCTTTCTTGCAGTTCGTGCATTTTTTGCTGTAGTTGGCGGGTGCGTTCCTCCACTTGATATTCCAAGTTGGCATTGAGAGCTTTTACCTGCTGCAAAAGTTGGGCTTGCTGGAGAGCGATCGCCACTTGGGTAGCGAGTTTTTCTAACAAATCTATTTCAAATTCCTGCCACTGGCGGGACCCGGAGCACTGGTTGACGGCCAAGAGCCCGAACAATTCATCCCCCAGGACGATCGGCACATTTAACGTCGCGCGAATTTGATAGTCGCTGTACAATTGGGCAATAGGAACGCTGAGTTGAACGCTAGCAGTATCGGAGATAGATCGGACGCGGTTGTTAGCATAAAAAGTTTTCTGGTTTTCGAGGTGATTCTCGTCAGCGAGTACCCACCCCAAAAGAGAACGGTATTGGGCATCCACAGACTCGGCCACAACCTTACCGTATACCGGGCTAGGAAGATTTACCCCGTCCGCGTCCACAATACCGATAAAAGCGCGGTCTGCCTTGAAAAATTGCCGGACTTCGGCAACAGTAGTGTTGAGAATTTCTTCGAGGTCGAGGGAGTTGCGAATTCGCAGGGCGATTTCCGAGAGCAAGCGATCGCGATCGGAGGACGCCCGCAAAGCGGTTTCCGCGCGGTGGCGTTCGGTAACGTCTTGGACTGTGGCGGCGATCGCCCCTGACTGAATGGCCGACTGTTCGCAGACAGTGCGTTCGGAACCGTCTGCCAGCACAATTCGGTAGTTAATGCAATAGGGTGTGCGCTCAAACATAGCTTGGCGCTGCGATCGCGCCACCAATTCTCGGTCTTCTGGATGTACGGCCTGCAAAAAAACTTCTGGTGTAGGTTTGACAGTTCCCGGAGCAAAACCCAAGAGGCGGTAAAGTTCGTTTGACCACCGCAATTCGATATGGGATCTACGATCTTCTGCGGATTCTTGGCAGTTGTCAGTTGCTGTGAGGGCGGCGCAATTTAAATCCCAATTTCCCAACTGAGCGATGCGCTGAGCGTTGGCTAAACTAGCTTCGCGGTCGCGCAGCATGGCGGCCGTGCGGCGCACCTCCACCAGCGCTTGCTGGCGTTCTGCTACGGCGGCGGCCAACATCAGAGCCACAAGGGCGATCGTACCGGTAAAAGCTTGTAAAAATAAAACCGCCTGTTTGAGATTATCGCTTTTGGCCAAAAACGGGCCGCCTCCCTGCACCGCTCCCCAAATCGCGATGTAAGATACGATCGAATAAGCAAAAATCGCTCCCGCCGGTTGAAACCGCAGGGCAGCCCAAACTATCAGAGGAAAAGGCAGATACTCCAGCGGATACTGAGCGATCGCTGCTTGTATTTTAGAGCAAAAAAACAGCCAGCTCACGCTCAGCAATAGAGTCAGCCAGAGCGCTATTTCTGAATAATTAATAATTACAAATAGAAGATTGTAGCGGTTTTCACTTGCAGAAAATCGGCTTGAATAATTTGTAACTCGTGATTCGCCATCGTCCCAGTTAAAAAATGCTTTTAAACTTGAAATAATTCCCGGTTTAATCTTACCTTTTACACCATTTTCAATAACAGGCAAAATGCCTGTACCACAATCAAATTCATCTCTCGCTTCACAGGCATCTTGCCTGTTCCTAAACAAGTAATTGAGAATAATGAAACATCTCAGTTTTAGTGGAGATTTAAAACTATTAACGGCGTGGTTCAAAGTCAGCAGAACGGGCGTCACAATCAAAATTCCCATGCCGTCTCCGAGCCACGTAGTCCACCAGTTGCGAGAGAAATTGCTCCACTGAGCCCAACCAAAAATGCACGTTCCCAAGTTGCCGAGGATAGAGCCTAGGAAAGTAGACCCTATGACCGCGCCCGCTACTAAAGCCAGAACATCTCGCAGTCGATCGAGTTTGGTAGAAAATCCGCTCCAAGTCAGCAAAGCCTCTCCAGCCAGCGCTTGCAGGGTGACGCTAAAAGCCGATGTGGCAATGACAGCCGACGGTATACCGCCGGTAGAGTTTAACAGCACTGAACCGAGGACAATTCCCGGCCACATCCGTCGCCCTTGCAGTAGCAGGGCTGCTAGAGCAATACCGGCGGGCGGCCACACGGGGGAGGGTTCGGCTTTCACCAGTCCCAGCATCGACGCTGCGAGTTTTCCGGTAACAAAGTAGGCCAGCGCCAGGATGCCGGTGTACAGAAGCGTTCGAGTGCAGCGGTTGAGCAGTTTCATGTTTAGGTGCGATCGAATCCTCCATTCCTAGTTTTTAATTTAGGCGGCTTTGGGGCGATCGAGCTTCCTCCTGACGACTCACCTGACTGGGGGAGTGGGAAGTTGACTGTTGACTGTTGACTGTGGACTGTTGATTGATGACTGATGACTGTTGTGATTGGTGATTAGTAGCAGCTAACAACTCCCCATGCCCCATGCCCCATGCCCCATGCCCCATGCCCCATGCCCCATGACTTCTTAAAATCCAAAACTCCGCTTGCCATCCGGCTTAACAGTAAGCCAATTAGTCTTTGCCATTGCCAGTTGTTCCTCAGAAACTGTAGCGTTCGTAAGATTCGCCCCGCACAAATTTGCTCCCCGCAAGTTCGCCTTAGTCAAATAAGCCCCCGTCAAGTCAGCACCTCGGAAATCCGCCCCTTCAAAATTGGCAGTGCTGCAATAAGCCTCAGTCAAATTAGCATCTCGCAAATTCGCCTGAATTAACCTCGCGTGACCCAAATTTGCCCCCGACAAATCGGCTGCTTGCAAATTTGCTTTTACCAACCTAGCCTGATAAAAATTCCCCCCAGCTAACTGCGCTTTTTGCAGTTGCAAACCCGACAGTTCGCAGTCAGCAAAATCGCGTTTGCCTTTAAAATATGCCGCTCGCAAGCTGTTGGTATCCCACTTAGGAGCAACTTTCGATAGCTTTGACGCTGCTAAATTGTCGCTAGAAGGTCCAACCGTTCCGAAAGTTCTGCCGGACTCAGCCAGAGTCCGGGAAACTCTCGGCTGCATCCCCGTGTTCCCAGATTGGCTGAAGGAAGTTCTACCAGCGCGGGTGTGGTTCGATCGTAAATCTTCATTGATTTTGCTCCTCGGCGGTGACCACGAAGAACCCTCGTCATTAAATATTGTCGGTTCTTCAACTGTACGAGAAGAGGCATTGAATTGAGTTGCCAAGCCATCCATAAGACTTGGGTCTTCAAATTGGCCCGAGAGAGCTCTGAGGACATCTGCTGCCGATTGGAAGCGATGCCCAACCATCGGCTTCAGCATTTTTTCGAGAATCCGCGCAAAATTTGGACTCACCTGAACGTGGGGCTGCCAAACAATTTCGCCGGTTACTCCATCAAAATCTAAATCCTTGGGCGATTTTCCTGTCAGCAAGTACAAGCAAGTCATACCCACTGCGTAGATGTCGCTGGCAAATATCGGCCGCAGCGCCATTTGTTCCGGGGGGGCAAAACTAAATGTGCCGACTGAAAATTTCGTGTTGGCGCTTTGGTCGGCGGGGTCTAATAATATTGTTTGGCTAACTTGGTCTTTTACCGCTCCGAAGTCAATCAGAACTAAGTGACCGTCTTGAATTCGGCGAATAATATTGGCGGGTTTGATGTCTCGGTGAATTACTCCTTGGCTGTGGATATATTGCACTACTGGCAGAATTTCTAATAGAAAATTTTTAACATCCGATTCGTTGAAACGGCCTGAGTGCTTGACTTCTTGTTTCAAAGTCGAGCCTTTAACATACTCTTGAACTAAGTAGAATTGCTGTTCCGTTTCAAAATAGTCTAGCAGCCTCGGTACTTGCGGGTGGTCGCCCAGTTGACCGAGGGTTTTTGCCTCTCGCTTAAATAATTCCCGCGCCATTTCTAAAACTCGCGGCGACGAACTACTGGGTCGCAGTTGCTTGACTACACAACTCGGTTGACCGGGCAATGAGATGTCTTTTGCCAGAAATGTAGCTCCAAAACCTCCTTGCCCTAAGGGTTCAATGACTCGGTAGCGAGCGCGCAGCAATAACCGCGCACCGCAAGTCTGACACTGAAGAATAGAGTCAGCAGGGTTTTGAGGATGGGGACAGCCCGGATTTACGCAGTAGCTCATATTGATTGAGTTTGCCTATGTTGTTCTGATCTTGTCAGCGTCGCTCGACTGCACAAATAGCCTGTTCCTGCTTCTGGTAGACATATTAATCTATCAGTTTTCGGCAGGCTGTGCCTTCGATTGCGAATTGGAATTGCACCTAAGTCTTTTAGGCCGATATCTTTTCCCTATTTTGATTATCTCGCTGCTGTGAGTTTTTTCGGTTGATTATCGTTGAAGATAGTTTAAAGACTTGCTAAAGTTGTGCTTTTTTGTGTAAAGTCTTTCTAAACTTAAGTGCTTTTTGCGTTGTTAGATGTCTCTAGCATACCTCATTCTCTGAATGAGAATGCTACTCATCCCCCAGTTGCCATCGACCTTGGGGTATATCCCTAGTTTTTGCCGATCGGTACCATAACACTATTGACAAATTTAAATTAGTATGCTATGAAAAGCTTTCCCCAATAAATTCTGGCACTCAAAAGTCGTAGCCGGTCGGCGCCGACTAATGACTAATAACTACAGAGCACTGACAACTAACTACTGACTAAATTATGCGTATTTCTCTAAAGTGGCTGCAGGAATTGGTGGATGTGGCAATATCCCCGGAAGAATTAGCCGAAACCCTGACAATGGCTGGGTTTGAAGTTGAAGAAATTGAAGACCGCCGCCCGTGGGCAAGCGGCGTAGTTTTGGGCAAAATCATCGCCTGCGAACAGCATCCGAATGCAGATAAATTGAGAGTTTGTCAAGTGGATGTCGGCTCTGGTGAAGCTTTGAATATTGTTTGCGGCGCACCGAACGCTAGGGCAGACATTTACGTGCCTGTCGCTGTTGTCGGCACTTATTTATCGACTATTGATTTAAAGATTAAACCTGCTAAATTGCGGGGCGTTCCTTCCGAAGGAATGATTTGCTCTCTGGCGGAATTGGGACTATCTAAAGAGTCAGCCGGCATTCACATTTTCGAGTTAGAAAATCCCGAATTGGGCAGCGATATTCGCCCGCTTTTGGGTTTAGATGACGTGATTTTAGATTTGACAGCAACTGCCAACCGGGCTGACGCTTTGAGCATGGTGGGCGTAGCGCGGGAAGTGGCCGCGCTGACTGGGGCTAGTTTGAGAATTCCCGCAGCGAATGGTGTGGCGATTGAGGGCAAAGAAAGTCCTGGTTTGGCAGTAGCAATATCGGAACCGCAAGGTTGCCCGATTTACATCGGCACGGCAATTGAAGGTGTGAAAATTGGTGCTTCTCCAGCTTGGTTGCAGCAGCGGTTGCAGGCGGCGGGAGTGCGGCCGATTAATAATGTGGTTGACGTGACTAATTACATTTTATTGGAATGGGGACAACCGCTCCACGCTTTCGATCGCGATCGCCTGCAATCTTTCACTGGTACTCAAGATATCAGCATCGGCGTCCGCTTTGCCAAAACAGGCGAATCCTTCAAAACTTTGGACGGACAAAACCGCAATTTGCAAGCTCAAAATCTGTTAATTACTGCTAGCGACAAACCTGTTGCCTTAGCTGGGGTAATGGGCGGCGAAGACACGGAAGTTCACGAAGGAACGCAAAATTTAGTTTTGGAAGCAGCGATTTTTGACCAGGCAACGATTCGCCGTTCTGCGCGCGCTCAAGGTCTGCGGAGCGAGGCATCGATCCGCTACGAACGGGGGGTCAATCAGGCGGCATTGACGACGGCCTGCAACCGCGCTGTATCCCTAATTTTGGAGTTGGCTGGAGGCAGTGCGACGGTGCAGAAAACGGCGAGTTCCGGCGATGATTTGAGTTTTTCGCGATCGCTCGAATTGCGTTTAGACCGAGTAAATTTGGTTTTGGGACAGTTGAAAAGAGGACAAACGGGCGGTTCTAAATATCTGGAACCGGAAGAGGTAAAAAACATTCTGACAGCTTTGGGATGCGAAGTTGTGCCAACGGAAAAAGAACGGGTGTTTGGGATAACTGTTCCTCCTTACCGTTACCGCGATTTAGAAAGGGAAATTGATTTAATTGAAGAAGTTGCCCGACTCCACGGTTATGACAATTTCTGCGATACTTTACCCAGCAAAACGGAACCCGGTTATTTGTCACCAGAATATGCGGCAATTCGGAATGTACGATCGGCTTTTCGGGCGGCCGGTTTGACGGAGTTGATGCACTATTCTTTGGTGAAAACTGAGGGAGACAATCAGGTGGTGCTGGCGAATCCGCTGTTTGTGGAGTATTCGGCTTTGCGGACAGAAATGCTGTCGGGTTTGATTGATGCTTTCCAGTACAATTTGGAACAGGGAAATGGGGCGCTAAACGGTTTTGAAGTCGGCCGCATTTTCTGGAAGGAAGAGGGCGGGCAGGATGCCCACCCCACAATGAAGGAAGCCGATGCCGTTGCGGGGATTATTGGCGGCGATCCAACTGTGTGGAAATGGCAGCAGGGAGGGCGCGATCGACCTTTGACTTGGTTTGAGGCCAAGGGGGTTTTGGAAAGCGCGTTTCAGGAGTTGGGTTTGTCGGTGGAATATCAAAGTGATTCCTCGAATACACGCCTGCATCCGGGCCGCACCGCTGCGTTATCGTTAAACGGAAAACATTTAGGAGTTTTTGGACAGTTGCACCCCCAATTGCAGCAAGAAAAGGATTTGCCTGAGCAGGTTTACGTGTTTCAATTAGATTTGGCGGTGCTGTTGGCAGCGTTGAATCGATCGAACGAGTTAACTCGCAAATTCGCTGGTTATTCGAGTTTCCCCGCTTCAGACAGAGACATTGCATTTTTCGCATCGGTTGAAGTTCCGGTTGTAGATATGCAGAGTGCGATGAAAAAGGCGGCGGGTAGTTTGCTGGATTCGGTGGAATTGTTTGACGAATATCGAGGCGACAACGTGCCGGCGGGACAGCGGAGTTTGGCTTTTCGGTTAGTTTATCGCGCGGGCGATCGAACTTTGAGCGAAACCGATGTCGAACCGGCACAACAAAAAGTTCGCGATGTCCTAGTTGAAAAATTCGGCGTTAGTTTGAGAAGCTAAAGAAGCCGCTACTCAGCAATGGAAACTGCCAGGGAATGAATTCCCTGGCTCAAAGCTAAAGTCCTCTCAAGAGGACTAATAAGATTTACGGATAACAAGGTAAATTTGCCATTTTGAGCAAAGCGAAGAATCTCAAATTATTGCAATAAAACCGTCTAAAGTGCATAATTGCTAACTAATGAACTCTTCAGTCCTCTTGAGAGGACTTCAGCTTTGAGGCGGGGGTTTCAACCCCTGCCGGACTCAATTTATAACGTTAATTAAATTGACACCAATGGCCGCAACATCTCCCCAACCATTAAAGTAATAAATTTCTCCTCTTATCTAACAAACCTCTCTCTTTCCCCTCTTCCTCTGCGCCCTCTGCGCTCTCTGCGGTTCATTAATCTTATTCTTAAAATTTTAGTTAAATCCTCTTACTCTTATTGTACAATAACTTTTAAACAAATTAATCTAAGGCTCAAAACCGTGACTAAATATGTGATGTGGGGAAGTTACTGCGAAGATGTTCTCGAAAAACGCGCTCCGTTTCGAGACGCTCATTTAGCAGGATTGGCTAAGCAGAAGGAATCGGGTGTGTTAAGTACGATCGGGCCAACGAAAGATTTAACAAAAGTTTTTGCAATTTACGAAGCAGCAGACGAAGCCCAAGTCAGAGAATTAGTTGAAACCGATCCTTATTGGGTAAATCAGGTTTGGACAGAATACGAAATCAAAGAGTGGATTCAAGCCTTTTAAAGGAGCTAACAGGGTGAACATCTTAAGACTAGGCGACGACGATTTAGTTCCAGTAGACTATGCCGATTTGCTGGACAAGATTTTAGAAACATTGCAGACTAAAAACCCGTTTAGCGTATCAGAAGACAGCCGCCGCTTGCTAATTGATATTGACACCATTGCTGCGGATGTTTCCAACAAGCAAGTGCGGCAACCCTTGGGTTCTTTTGAACCCCAAGCAGATTCTGCTACTGTTAATTTACCGCCGGAAATTGAGGAGCATTTTGGCAGTCAAGTTAGAAAAATCAAAAACTATTTGCGGCAGCACTTAGAATCTAAACTGCCTCGAAATACCTCGATTGAAAGGTTTGTCGCTAGTTTGATTAGTCCCTTAGACTCACCCTCTTTTCGGGGAAGCGGCCAAGAGTTAGGCTTTAAATACGATTTTGGCACCCGCTACCCTTCTTTAGAAAAAGAAAGGCTAACTTTGGAAAGCCGAGGTACTGGAAGCCATGCAGCTTTAAAATTGCATAAATTGACCGTTACAGTCCGAAATACTGATATTTTTGAACAAGAACTAAAAAAAGGTTTGGAAAACTATATTAATGAAAATGCCGACAATAACGATGATAAACAAGGACTTAAGCATCGTCTTGATGAGATGGTGGAAAATCCAGACTCTGATTTTCACAAATTAATCCGACTGGTAGATAAAGAAACTCTGGGGAAAATTAACAAAGAATCTAAGATTATTTATTTGGACTATCTGCTAGAACACATTCGCGCTAGCAGTACAGATACCGTAGGAATCATCTATTTACAAGACTTGATTCGCCGCCTCAGATTGATAGAAGATTACATCAACGATCCAAATAAATCCGATGGTGATTACGAGGTTAATTATGCTGGTGTTAGAGTTAATTACAGAGAAATTTTCGCGAGGGCAGAAGTCCTAGATGCACTGCCAATTATTCCTATTGTATCAGGTTACTTGGGAGAAAGTACCGACAATGCTCGTAACGAACGCAAGTTTATCTTTGGGCTGAAAATTAAATTTGATAATCAAGTTCAAGCGCGCGGTGGAAAAGATGTATTTGAGTATTATCTGAATCTGCTACATCCAGACAGTGAAGAACATCAAGCAGAATTGGCCGAAGATGCTAATAGCGAAATATTTGTACGTAAGGTATTAAAAATAGCACTGTTATATCACTTTGTCTTTGCATCTACCCACACTCCTGGAACGGAAAATTACAACCCTGAATTAGAACTTGACTTTAATCCTATTTCTGGTTTTGAGCAAGTCATCAAAAATGTATTGGGTCGTGACAATGACGAAATAAAAAGAAGACTTTTCCGAAATTTTGTGAAGAGGTTTAACGAAGTAAATGTTAAATCTAAAATCAACCATCTGAGAATAATGCTAAAAGGCTTTCTGGAACGTCAAACAATTTTACCAATTCGCACAGAAACGCGACACGTAAACCTCAAAATAGGTCTGGTAGAAGATATTGACAATATTTTGACTACTCCTAAATTTTTTAATGAAATTATGGAGCGAAATTACAAGCAAACGCTCCATTATATTACCGTCAAAGATCCTAGTGTCGATGAAAGCTCTATTTGTCAGCTACCAGTCAATATCACCATAGAAGATGTCCGCTATTTTCCTACTGATGAACGCCAAAATTTCAGCATGGAATACAATATCAAAGATGTCGATGTTTTGCCTTTACTTTCTGCACCTAAAGCCGATCGCTCTAGAGCGATCTACGAAAAACATTTTCAGACAAAATTAGTTGTGTTTCCCTACGACGACAGACGACTAGACAGCGGTGATAAAGGTTTACAACCTGCCGCAATTTTTGTCTATAAGTTTGCCATGCTGCTGCTGTCCTATATCTGTCTGAGGATATTGCTGGAAAATACTGCGGACAACTTATTTATTCCGATGGTGAGACTTCACGAAGGCGACGATAAAAACCCTTCGCCGTCAGAAAAATTTATGGCCAATCTTTCCAAAACATTCTCTCATATTTTGAGTGAAAAACAACGCTCAACTTCTCAAGGATTTCGGATTAGAAAAACGCCCAATGGTTACACAATTCGTAACGGTTTGAGTTCCCTGTATTCAATCCTTCCTAAAAAGTTTCGATTCGATGATAATGTACAGCTAGCTCCTGAGTTGGAAAAATTGGCAATTATTGTCGTTTCCAGCCGGGATAGTGATGCGAAAAGAAGCAATCAAAACCGCTTCCAAAGACAAGCCTGCTTAATCGGAGAAATTGTCGGAATTACTCGCCTAGATGATATTACAATTCAAGTCGAAATGCTGAAAAATCTTTCCGAGAATTACAGTGTCAGCCGTCTTTATTCTGAGCCGTTAATCCTTGAAGATGCAATGAGTCAGCTTTATCAACAAGGATATCGGAATTTCGCCTATATTTCGCAAGCACCTTACATGAGTACGCTGCATATTACTAAGACTGAGGAAGATGAGGAATTGTCTTTCATGTCCAAAAAACTTCTCCGAACTTTGAAGGGAGAGAGGCGAGATATCAAAATTTATCCGATATTTTTTGATAAATACTATGTCCGCAGTTTCCTAGGCGATAGGGGAAAATCTTTTTACATTCAGGATGCAATGGAGCTGGAAAGCTTGTTTGCAGATACCAGTCAGCAAGCTGTGATGTTTTTCAACTTGTTTAACGGAATTAGAGTCAGGGAGGAAAAGAACTTTTATAACGGTGTCATTTCCTACTCGACTCTGTTGAATATCTATCAAGGTATCCTAGACGATCAAGATATTCGTGAAGGTTTGATTTATGATAGTGCCATCAAAACTACTTTGCTACATTATCTAACAATATTCCACTTTTCTAGGTATGAAGCTCGTCACAATATTAGTTTAAAACTTGACCCCTACGAGCGAATTATTGGCGATGAATCGGTTGGTGCTTTGTCTATATTTAGTCATGCTCGGAGTAGCGCAAATTTTAATTCCTTGGCATTTTTGAATAAGGTAAGAGAAGTATTAAATGTCAGTGAGGGAGGGACTCGATCGTGATTGGTGAAGATTTTGGACGGCTGTTTGAGGTTGGATTTAATATCGGGATTCTGGCATATATTCAGCGGGAAAATATAGCTCATAATTTCGGTGATTCCTATCGTCTAGATTTGCAGAAACTCAAATTGCCCAAGATGATTGGGGAAATTACCAGAGAAGCTAATTTGCTCGGTAGTTTGGATGCTAAAATTGTTGAAAAATGGAGCTTATTTTTTGTTCAAAAAGGCTTTTTGGGTGGGTTGAATTTTTTCCGGGAGTACGTCAAATCTACTGGCTGCAATTTAAATGTGGTGAAGATTTTGTATTGTCAGTGCAGTTTTAGCGATGCTAACAGTATCAGAACTTATAATAAGGATCCAAAAGCAGGATTTACAGAGGTATTATCTCAGTTAAAAACTGCGAAACCCAATTTATCAGGCGATGAAATTAACTCCTACATCCGCCGCTACAAGAAAAAAGGTGAGTTTTTGCAAGCTGATACCCTGATTTTGTTGCAAAATGGTAAGGATTTTAGAATCCTGTGCGTTGATTTGTCTGTGTTTACTCCTCCGTTGACTTCGGAAAAATTCGATAATCTCAACGAAATAGAGGTAATGCGGAAGTCTTTGCTCAGAGAAATTAGCTATTTGCGATCGAAAAGTGTTTTTTCTAATCTGCGAATCGATACTAGCACTTTAGGTATTGACTTTTCGGAGGGTTTAAACCGCTATTTTACGGCTTTTAAGTATAAGGATAAGGAAAGCGCTAAGTTGATTCAGGCTGGTAGCTACGCTCACAGCTTCTACGGTTTTCTGCAAACAACTAATATTATTCCTCATGATGCTGATGTTTTGTTGAATGTTGTCGGTTATAGCGATCGCACAATCAGCACAATTTCCCTCCGCAGTGATAAAATTGACATCTTGGCGACTTGTGCCAAAATCTACCAGCAGGAAGCGAAAGATAAACAGATTAACGATGCTCGTGGCGAAGTTTTAGATGCGATCCAACTTAACGCAGGTTACAGTTTTCAGAATGGCAAAAAATTTGTCACCGATTTGTTAACAATTGGCAAAAATGTCGCACCTGTATGTCATACAGAGCGGATCTATAACTTTGTCAATTCCATTGATATTATATCAGATAAATTGGCAGATGATTTGCAAATCGATCGCGGATTACACCTGAGAAATGCTCACGCTCAATTAATTGTCAAAGCACTGGAATCTGACGAAACTTACCTATTTTTGACTGGGAATCCGGGAATTGGGAAAACAACTGCGATCGTAAATTTCCTGGAAAGCCATATCGACGAGGGTTTCTTATTCCTATACGTGAGTCCCCGCAAGCAAGTAAACTTAGATATTATCAAAAAATTTAAAGATAAAAATACTGGCTTGCTGTGCAACGATCGATTATTTTGTATCAACACTAACGCCGATATCATTAAAAGCAATTCAGGACACTGTACAGTTAAATACGCATCGAATAGCTATCGTGAAGATTTCACAAAAAAAACTGTTTGCTTCCTCAAGGATGATTCAGAAATTCAGAGGAGGGGATCTCATCAATCTGAACTTCAAAAAAAGGGAGAAACAGTAATTAAACCACTTAATTCCAAAGGAAATGGAGTGCTTAAGAGCATTTGCGAAGGTATATACGCGCTGCTCAATAGTCAGGTATCTAATAATATCGTAGCTACGGTTTCTATTCAATCGGTGAAAATGAAAGAGAACAGACAAAATACTCTAGAGCATTTAGATAAAGTTTTTCAAGATACTTATAATAAACGGGACAAACGGGTCATTCCCGCTAAGATGCAAGAAATCTCCAGTCGCATCAAACATATTTTCATTATGATAGATGAAATTACAGGAGATGATGGTGGCGTTGAGTTTTTAGCCGGAATTGCCAAGATTGTCAAAAAACATGATTTGCACAAGCGGGAACACGGCTTTAATACTAAAATTATTGTGGCAGATGCTTCGATAGTTGACCCTGATGTCATCAAACAACACCTGGATAACACGTCACCGGAACCGGACAAAATTTATTTTAAAAAGTTAGCTAGAGATTCTGAAGAAATTCAACCTTTACAAGTTATTCCTTTTAAATTTAACAATCTACCTGCAAAGGTTATTAATGCGAATTCCTACCCGGCGCGCAGTTTAGATATCACTTATAAGGTATTTGTAGAAACTCTTAAATACACTGAGAATGCACCTTTAAAACAGAATAGTAATTTAGTAAAGCGGGTTCAAACAGAAATGATTGAGGATATCAATCAGCGATTAGCTATCCCAGGTGTGGAACAAATTATAGTATATATTCAGAACAAGCAAAGATTGGCAGAATTAATTGAAAAAATTAAAGCTAGTCGCGAAAAGTTTGAGCAGTTTACCGATTATCTGGAAATTCACGCGAATATCTCGGAAGAGGAGAAAGAAAAAATACAGAAATACAAAAATACAGCTAAAGTAATCTTTATGACTGCATCGGGAAGTCGTGGACTTTCTTTCCCCAAAACCAAGCATATTTTAGTTGATATTCCCCGCTTCCAGATTGAGAAAAATCTGATGGAAGTGATACAGGTGATTTATCGGGGACGCGGAGAAGATGAGAACGGTAAAACCCTTGATGGTGAAGACAAAGAATTGGTTTTTTACCTATCTGATACCGCCGTTTATTACGCTGATGATGCGGAACTTTCCCTGCAAGAAAGTAAGTTAAGTTTGTTGAATTTATTGCTAATTTTGAAGACTGCGGTGATGACGCGAATTTCGGGATACGGTTATTTAGGTAGGGATAAATTTTTGATAATTCCGATTGGTGGAAAGTCGGTTTCCGCAGTCGGGGATACTTTTAGCAACAAAATGGCTGCTCTAATTAAGACATTAAAGAGCGAGAGCCAGCGAGGAAATATGTTGTTTAAGGAGGTTTATACGAGTCTGGAACAGCTTTTGGGTCGCGGGGAGTTTGTTTTGAAAAATTATGATAACTCTCGCCAAAAGGGCGATTCCTATCTGGAAATGCGGGACGATTTTAATCGTAAATTTTTGGATAAGTGCAATCCTCTTGATGGTTTGCTGAGCTATGATAATTTAGAACTCGGTCATGTTTGCGGTAGTTTGTTGGTCGTACCTCTAGCTAAACAAAATTTGGTAGAAACATACCAGATGCGGCTTCATCGAGAAATTAAGGAATGTCTAGAGAAGAAGTTGCTGCACAAAATGCGTCTAATTAGGGATAGGGATTCGTCCCCGGAGAATGTAATATCGGCAATTAGAGGCGGTGCGATCGAGCTTTTGCAATTTCTCAACAGCGAAGTTGAGAAAACTCAGTATTTTGAAGAGCAGAGTCAGCAGTTCGATCGCTATTATGCCATACCGCTGTTTGCTTTTGTTAGCGGGGAGGAAATGCAGGAGTATTTTGCTGACAGCAAGCTGGAAGAACCGGAAGACAGGCGGTTTCGGGATATTTTGTCGGCTTACGTGCGATCGATCTACCCTGTAGATAGTGTAATGCCGATCGGGCACAAGTATCAAGACTTTCCATTTATCGTGTTTAGAAGCTACAGTTTAGAGCAAAGTAGAGAAAAATTTTTCACAGATAAATATCTTTTAAGTTCCAACGAATTGAACGTGCTCAATTTAATTTTGTCGAAGCAGGTAAACTAGACCTCTTGCATTCCCAAGCTTTCAATTCCTTCAACAATCTGCGTTAATCTGTGTTTATCTGCCTTGCATCTGCGGTTTCTGTATCAACCAAAGACTTATGCAATGCAAGCCTACTGAAACTTGCAGGCTGCATCAGCTAGCTGTCACCCCGCAGAGAAAATAAAACTCTTCCGGGGCGCCATACTTGCTACTTGCTAACTTCAAACGGCGTGTATTTCCCCCCCAAAGCTTCGACGATGGCGCGAGTATTAGCCGACATCATTTTCACATAAGAATCGCCATCGCTTCCGGGCGCCCCAATCGAATCCGAATAAAGTTGCTGCGCCGCCAATTTTACCTCCGCTTCCTCCGCCACTGTTCTAATCAGTTGCGGGTTAATTGTAGTCTCGGCAAAAATAGCAGGAACTCCGGCAGCTTTCACCGATTCTACTAACTTTTGCACCGTTTGAGCGCTCGGCTGTTCCTCCGTACTAATCCCGATCAAACTGCCCGCACTTCCCAATCCGTAGGCGCGGCTGTAATATTGAAAAGCATCGTGAGTTGTTACTAATGCGCGCTTATTTTCGGGGATAGTTTTAATCTCTTGTTCGATCCAACTATCCAAGCGTTTTAACTCTTCAGTAAGTTTCACAGCATTCTGCGTAAACTTCTCCCGATCTTCCGGCGACAGTTCGATTAGCGCATCCCGAATCGCTTCCACCATTTGAACTACATTTTCCACATTTCCCCAAACGTGCGGATCGGGTACGGTATTGCCTTCTTTATTCAGTAGCAAAGGCTTGACAACTTCACCCACTGCTAATTTCCGCGCCTTAATTCCGGCGGCATTCATCATCCTAATTAATCCGGGTTCCAAATTGTAACCGTTATACAAAATTAAGTTAGCTTGTTCTAAAGCTTGAGAATCTTTTGGCACCGGTTCGTAAACGTGAGGATCGGTTCCCGGCTGCAAAATTCCTGTTAGCTGAACTTCGCCGCCGGCTACTCGATCGGTCAAATCCTCAATAATTGTGCTGGTAGCAACTACCTTGGGTTTAGCATCTGCCTCTGGAGAGAGGCGATCGCCCTGGGTTTGAGCGCAACTAAATAAACCCAAAGTCAAAATGCCGCAGGCAATACTTCTAATCAAAAATACCTTGGACTTGTCCAATGCAGGGCGGGAGGTTTCAATTCCCCACTCACAGCTAAACTCCCCTTGATAGGATTGCTTTACAATTTCCGTCGGTTTTAACTCACATCTGGCACCATTCTCAATCACCCTTCTATGGGCGGGCAGGATGCCCACCCCACAAGAAAACTCACTCTTCGCTTCACAGGCTTCTTGCCTCTGATTGAGAATGGTGGAAGATATGAGAAGTTTTAACCGACTTGAGATTTTCGCTACAAAGCCTATGGTTTGAGGGGTTTCCAGCTTGGACTGTCGCATTATCTACCTCTGGTGCGTTGCCGATTATTCCTATTTACCGATGATTTCATATTCTTTTCATTTTTACAGTAAACTTAATAAAAAGGATATAGAGTCACCCCAATGAATACCGCCGCCTTCCCCAACGAGAATCCTTGGTCTCAAATGGTTTGCCACCTCAAAGACAGCGCTACCGACACTGAAATTATCACTGTTAAGCACTTAGCAGTAAACTACCGCACGGTAGAGGCACTCAAAGATATCAATCTTTCCGTCAAACCGGGAAGGCTGACGGGTATTATTGGGCCCAACGGTGCCGGCAAAAGCACGCTGATCAAAGCAATGTTGGGCTTAATTCCGGCAGCTCGCGGCACTGTTACCTGGGGGGAAGAAGCGATCGCCGATCGACTCGAAACAGTAGCCTACGTGCCGCAGCGATCGCAAATTGACTGGAACTATCCCGCCACCGTTTGGGATGTCGTGATGATGGGAAGAGTCAGAAAAGCCGGATGGTTCCGCCGCTTTTCGGCAGCTAGTCGCCGCACCGCTGCCGATGCCTTAGAAAGAGTAGGCATGAGTGCTTACAAAGACAGACCGATCGGACAACTTTCCGGCGGACAGCAACAGCGAGTATTTCTAGCGAGAGCCTTAGCCCAAGAAGCCTCTATTTTCTGCTTTGACGAGCCGTTTGTTGGCGTTGACCAAAAAACTCAAAATATCATTTTTGACATCTTCCACCAACTAGCAAATGCCGGAAAAATCGTCTTAGTAGTCAACCACGACTTAGGCGAATCAATCACTAATTTTGACGATTTAATTTTGCTAAATACAGAATTGATTGCTGCTGGTTCCCGCCAAGAAGTGCTAACCCAAGAAAACCTTTACCGCGCCTACGGCGGACAAGTAATGTTCTTTGCCGGACAAGCAGCTTAATTAGCCAGCAGTCAATCGATTTTAGATTTTAGATTTTAGAGGCGACCCCATGGATAAATGCGGGGGCTTGAGGATTTTCGATTTTCGATTTTGCATTGATTCCACGCATAAATCACGTGGCGGGTACCACCTTTGAAATTCTTGGTCATTAATCTAGGAGTTACACTCTTGAACCCGGTTTTTTTGATAATCTTGAATTGGGAAACGATAAATCTCGGATCGAACTCACATCTTGCACCATTCTCAAGAACAGGCTTTCCGGCCTGTTCCACAAAAAGTGAATTTTCTCGCTTCACCCACCGGAAAGCCTGTTCATAAAAAGCTTATTGAGAATGGTGCAACCTCTCAGATCAAACCGGGTTGCTTTGGTTGTTAGTCATTAGTTAACTGTGATTTTATAATTTTATGCTACAAACCTTAATTGAGCCGTTGCAGTACGGATTCATGCAGCGATCGCTCGTAATTGCCATTCTCGTCGGCATCGTCTGCGCGATCGTCGGCAGCTACCTAATGGTACAGCGACTGGCCTTGCTCGGAGACGCCATCAGCCACTCGGTTTTGCCCGGATTGGCGATCGCATTTATCCTCGGAGCAAATATCTTTATCGGCGCGTTCATTGCCGGAGTTTTGAGTACAGTCATCATAGCTTGGATCAAAGCTCGATCGACAATCAAAGAAGACGCGGCAATGGGCATCGTATTTTCGGCATTCTTCGCCCTCGGCATCACCTTAATTACGATCGTCCAAAAAGACAACAAAATCGACCTCAACCACTTTCTGTTCGGCAACATCCTGGGCGTGACTGTCGAAGATGCGATCGACACAGCCGTTATTGTCGCCGTAGTCTTATTAGTTGTAGTAGTCTTTTACAAAGAACTGCTATTTTACACATTCGATCCATTAGGAGCGCAAGCAACAGGTTTGCCAGTAAACCTGCTCAACTTCGGACTGATGGTACTCATCGCCCTCACGATAGTTGCCAGCCTCAAAGCCGTTGGCGTAGTGCTAGTCTTGTCCCTATTAATTACACCAGCAAGTACCGCCTATCTCCTAGTAACTCGCCTGCACCAAGTAATGATTTTAGGCGCAATTATCGGAGTGATTTCCAGCATTAGCGGAATGTATCTCAGCTACTTCTATAACTTACCATCCGGCCCCGCAATAGTTTTAGTTGCATCGGGATTCTTTGTGCTATCACTGCTGTTCAGTCCCACTCAAGGAATCCTCACCCAGCCCCGCACACACTCCGGCCAAATTCCTCCAATCTGGCGGGAATTAAAAAATTTAACTAAAGGCCGATAACAATTAACTTTGTGTTAACGATTCAGCCCCGCCCCTCCAATTTTCAATAACAATCTGCGTTAATCCCCGTGCATCTGCGTTTCAAAAAAGGTTCTCCAATTAATCCACCTAATTGCGAATCACCTGGAGCATCCCGATGTTGTCAAAAGGGTTTTTTGTTTAAGTGCCAGAAAGCAAGCATGGGATGATACCGAACCGGGCGATCGCAACTGCCAACTATTCGTCACAAAAGACTGTACAATAACAAAAGTTAAAATTTCACTCAAACAGAGCTACTCAGTTAAAAAACATGACAGTCAAAGTAGGAGACACCGCACCCGATTTTACCTTACCCTCTCAAACTGGCACATCAGTCAGCCTCAAAGATTTTAAAGGTAAAAAAAACGTCATAGTCTACTTTTACCCCAAAGACGACACACCCGGATGCACAACCCAAGCTTGCGCCTTTCGAGATAGCTACGAAGTCTTCAAAGACGCAGGTGCAGAAGTCATAGGAATTAGCGAAGATTCGCAGCAGTCTCACCAGAATTTTTCTGCCAAATATCAGTTACCTTTTACTTTGTTGAGTGATACGGGGAATAAAGTTCGGCAATTGTACGGCGTTCCAGCTACCTTGTGGATTATGCCCGGTAGAGTAACTTATGTCATTGACAAAGAAGGCGTTGTCAAGCATATCTTTGACTCGATGTTAGACTTCAAAGCACACGTTGCAGAAGCACTCAAAACTTTAGAAACCATCAAAAGTTAGAGGGATTTGCTTAAATATATTGTTGGTAGTGAGGACGAAAGTCCTCCTTGTCTCAAAAACAAGAAAACACTAAATTCCTGACTGCGAACTAACGGTTTTTAGTGAGGAAGAAAGTTCTGAGACTAGAGATTTTCCCCTACCCAAATTTTAAAAGCTTGAATAGCGCGGGTTCTGCCAGCAACTTGACTCTGCTGAGTGTACTGGTTCACCAGTTGAACAATCGGGATATTGGGGAAAGTAGGACTCACATCAGACTCAATATATTGTTCGGCTTGCAAGACGTTGATTTGTAGCCCTCGCCTTGCGTATCGCCAAAGTTCCGGCACTCGTAGAATTTGATAATTATCCAACTGCGTGCGAGAGGTGAGATCAATTTCTATAGCTAAGTCTGGGGGCGGATCGACACTCATATCGAGGCGATTTTTACCGATAACCGCTACTTGATTTTGAATGTAAAAACAGGTATCCGGTTCGACAGCCTGACTCATGCGTTCATTTTTCAACGTTGTCGAACCCAACGACTCAAATGCTATTTGTCGTGTTTCCAACAAAATTTTTACCATGTCGCCAATAATTTCCTTGGCTTTTTCATGTTCGGGCAGAGGAACCATAATTTCTAACCTTCCGTTACTATAGGAAAGTCGGGAAGCACGACGTTCTCCTAATTCCGCCAAAATACTTTCAAATTGTTGCCAGTTAACATCCTCAACCAGTAATTGCTGACCCGGCTGAATCTTCAATTGTCTTAACTCCAATAGCATAATTTTTCATCCATTTTCTCTAGGCAATATCAGCAACGTCCTGACTACGAATCATTATCTAAAAAAACCAAGAAAGGACTAAAGTCCTTACTAAAAACTCGTGGTTCGTAGTAAGGACTTTAGTCCTTTTTTGCTAACGGCTTGCAGCCATTAATAATTAGCACTCAGCAATTATCTAGCTTTTCGCAACACTCGATTTTTCAGATGTAGCGCTTTCGGCAGTTTTGCCATTTTTGCTATTACCGTTACCGTTGCTGTGGCGGGGTTGGATAACTCCATAGCCGCTGTGACTCTTGCGTTCGTAGAGCACATTAATTTCGCCTGTTTCCGCATTACGGAACATATAGAAATCGTGATCGATAATCTGCAATTGTTCCAAAGCTTCTTGCACAGTCATTGGAGGCATGGCAAAATACTTAGTCCGCACCACCTCAGCAGGAAGTTCGGGAGTTCGATCGCCAATCAGATCCGCTACTACAGGATGTTCTTCAACTGCCGTAACCGTTTTAACACTACTGTGGGTCTTGTTGTCGTGGCGTTTTTCCTTGAATTTCCGCAGTTGACGAGCTATCTTGTCGGCAACCAAATCGATGCTGGCATACAGGCTTTCCGTGCTTTCTTCAGCCCGAATCACGCTGCCGTTAGCATAAATTGTCACCTCAGCAGTCTGCTTAGGATTGATCCTGGGGTTACGAGCCACCGATAGATGTATGTCCACTTCTGTAGTCAAAGTTTGAAAATGGCTAACTGCCTTTTCAACCTTTTGATTGACGTACTCGCGAATCGCATCGGTGATTTCTATATTTTTACCCTGGATAACAAGCTTCATAGAGCTCCCTCCCTTCTTTTACTTGGGTATATTTTATACAGTAGCACTATGTATTCTGGAAAACACTTATCTTCCAAATCTTTTATTATATGTTGACAATTCTTGATTTAAGCTGCGCCAATATTCCGTAAATACACTCTTGATTTTTTTCATGATTTCTCCTCTCATCCCTCAACAGTTAAATGCACAACCCTGCTTGCTCTTCGATTGGGGACAAGTGTCCTACTCCCAAGCTTGGGAAATCCAGAAAAAACTCGTGCAAGAGCGCCGGGAAAACCCAGATTTGCCAGATGTGCTGATTTTGGTGGAACATCCGCCGGTGTATACTTTGGGACAGGGCGCGAAGTTGGAATTTCTGAAATTTGACAGCGAAACTCAGCCGGAATTGCACCGAGTTGAACGGGGTGGTGAGGTGACTTACCATTGTCCGGGCCAATTGGTGGGGTATCCGATTTTAAATTTGCGGCGCCACCAGCCTGATTTGCACTGGTATTTGCGACAGTTGGAGGAAGTGCTGCTGGGGGTGCTGGAAGTTTTGGGGTTGAAGGGTTCGCGGGTTCCCGGTATGACTGGGGTTTGGGTGGATGGGTGCAAGGTAGGTGCGATCGGCATTAAAGTCAGCCGCTGGATTACGATGCACGGTTTTGCTTTAAATGTTTGTCCGGATCTCGCAGGTTTTGGGCAAATTGTACCTTGCGGGATTCCCGATCGACCCGTTGGCAGTTTAGAGCAGTTTATTCCGGGAATTGAGATCGATCGAGTGCGATCGCTCGTTGTCGCTGAGTTTGCTCGCGTTTTTGCAGTGGAAATTGTGCGATTCCCTACGGGATAGCTTCGCTTCACGAATGTGTAGGGTGCGTCGCTGTCAACCTTCCTACTAACGATCGCAGTCGGTTTTTTAAGTGCGATCGGAATTTTCCTCCTCATACACCATTAAATCTCCCGGTTGGCAGTTTAGTGCTTTGCACAAAGCATCAAGAGTTGTTTCATCAATTCTTGTCAGCCGGCGACGGGTTTTGATTTTAGAAACAGATGTTGGGTGCATCCCAACTCTAGCCGCCAATTCTTTATTGCTGATATTGCGATCGGCCATCACAACTGCCAATTTCCAACGGATCACTGCGCGTACTCAACTACTAGCCAGGACTCTGCAAGGTGATGTTAGCATCCTGCAACCTTGACTAACACTTGTTTTGCCGTATCGGCAATATTTTTTGTCGTATCGCTTGAATGGCAGCAGCGAATGAACTATGCTGAGGATGTACAAACGGAAAAGCGATCGCCCCTTTGCCTCGAAAACTGAAGGGCGATCGCTATCCGACTATTTTGTAGTTAAAACTCATGATATCACAGCCAAAGTCAGTTCCCGAACTCCTGCGCGAAGAAATTCCCGACGCACCCATTGGAAAGCAACCGATCCGATTGTTGATTTGCGACATTCCCAAAGGAGTAGAAAGCCTCATCAATCTGCTGCACGTTTTGGGTTTTGCAGAAGTTGGTGAATGGATCCCGCCTTTACCGTCCCCTCTAGCAGGTGAAGTAATGCGGATTGTGACCCGTTACTGGAAAGAATAATCTTTAAGGGCGATCGCCCTTTCTCGAGCAAAGTGCGATCGCTCTTAAATTATCAAAAACATCAGGCTTAATTCTCCACCCAATCACTTAAAAACTCCAGACTCAGGATGCTAAATATCGAAGCGAATTAACGCGGCGGTGTTTGCGAGACTTGGGGGTATTATAGAGATCATTTTAACTGTCTGTACTTACTAACTCAATAATTGAGAGAATTGGTAGAATGCGCGATCGCGGGCTTCTCTAACCTCAGACAGAAGCAAGACCGATGCAGAAATACGTCCTAAGAGTTTTGCGATCGCCCCTAGCGTCAGGTATGATTCTTGTTAATTATTGCGCTCCGCTCAAGAGAAAAAATGTATGGCAGATATGTCCGGTCAAGACCCCTCGGAAATTAAAATGGCGACGGTTCATGAAGAAGAAAAAGGCGCAACGTTTAACGGTACGGTCATCCTTGCTATCGATGTCGAGGGTGATGGGGAAGTCCTTTTCTTCAGAGACTTTTTGATTGAAGATTATAAAGGCCAACTTACCGCTTATCTGGCAACAGATGGCAATATAACGAAAAGCATTGATTTAGGCGAACTTAAGCATAAGAGCAGCACCTTTAAGCTGCCAATTCCGCTGGGGACGGATACATCACCCTACAATACAGTGGTGCTGCGCGACGAAAAAAGCAAGAAAAAAGTTGTGACAATCGAGCTGTAAAATTTGCAATTTAGCTCGTAGTTGGGTCAAAGTCGTTAGCGCAGCCCTCGAAGAGGATCGCCCTTTTTTTCCTGAAGTGCGATCGCCCTTAAATTAAGGTGCGTCACTTTCGATCGAACGGCGAAGTTTTGCGATCGCTCGTAAAGTGACGCACTCTACTTTTTAAAACGGAATCGGATCGTAATCGGGATTTTCCGGTTCGTTAGACGAACCCGACGGGCGATCGGACTCAGAATTTGAAGACTGATGCGAGTTCCAATCCGAACTAGACGTGCGGTTAGCGCCACCTGGAGCGCTGTTAGAACTGCGGTTCCGCGAGCCTAAAGGCACTACATTGCTCGGCACATTAGCCGGGGCGCTGTCGCGAATTTGAGCAGGTTCCGGGGCAGTTCTAGTTGGGGGAGCCGAACTCATTGCATCGGCGCCGACACTGTAAATCCTTTGAGCTGTCAGTTCAGCGCGCTTTTCTTTAATACCATCTCTTTCGATCGTATTCATGCTCAGCCGTCCCTCAATAATCACGCGATCGCCCTCGTGATATTTCTCGTGAATTTCTTGAGCAAAATTTCCCCATCCTATCACTTTCAAATGTTCGGGCGGATCTTCGGGTTTTGGGCCGGGAAACTGCACCAACATCTCAGCGATTTGAAGTTGATTGTCAGGAGTATAACGGAGTTGCGGTTGTTGAATTATTTCCGCCATCAAAATGCAGCTATTCATCTGTTATCTGTGCGTAATTGGGAATTGGGAATTGGGAATTGGGCAAACAGGGAATTCGGGATTGGGAATTGGGCATCGGGAATTGGGAATTGGGCAAACAGGGAATTCGGGATTGGGAATTGGGCATGAACTTTCAAGTAAAAAGGTAAAACTTAAAATAACGCATTTTATTTTTTTACTTTTGCATTACCAATTCCCCATTGCCAATGCCCAATGCCCTGTTTGGCAAATGTCCGATTGCGGATTACACGTTACCAAATTTATCTTGGAGAACCGCAGCCTCGGCTTGACTGACAAAATCGTGAACGAGGGCGCGGTACTCTTTCAAAGTTTCAGATACCCAATCTCGATCCTCACTGTTGGCGAAGATATGAACCGTCGGTTCACTAGCATCGGGTAAAACTAATACCCAATTGTCGTCGCTGTAGTTAAAAATCTTCACTCCATCTAATAATTCTAAACGATCGGGCGAATGAGTTTCTACTAAATGTCGCATCAGCGAACCCTTGATAGTCCAAGGACAGCGGACGCTGTAACTGCGGTGGGTGATGCGGGGAAGTTCCGCCTTGATCTGTCCGAGCGATCGCTCCTGAATCGTCATCATTTCTATCACTTTCGCAATGCAGAACATTCCGTCAAATCCGGGATGCAACTGCGGGAAAATAAAACCCATAAGGCCGCTGCCACCCAACACCACATTCGGGTTCCTGTTAGCAGCTTCCATCAAAGCAGTTGGGTTCGCCTTCGTGCGGATTACCTTACTTTGATAGCGTCGGGCGATCGCCTCCACTGCAGAAGACGCATTCACCGGCACTACTACTGTACCTTTGGGATGAGAAGTCAGCATCAAATTTACCATCAACGCCGTCAGCATTTCCCCACGAATCGCTATCCCAGACTCATCGACCAAAATGAGCTGTTCGCCGTTAGCCGATACCTGCACTCCAAAATTAGCGCTGAGTGCTTTCACCACCCGGCCGAGTTGGTCGAGCAAATATTCCCGTTCCCCGTTGCTTAGAGAAGTTTGCTTGAGACTAGCATTGAGGACCACCGCATCGCAGCCGAACTTGGCAAGCATTTGGGGTAAAATTGCTCCAGAAACCGCGTAAACGTAATCGATTACCACCTTAGAATTGCTGTAGCGTATTGCCTCAACATTCATCTGCCGCTCAAAAATGCGGTTGTAAACTTCGAGAGCTTGGTTAAAGTACGTCATCTCTCCAATTTCGGGAATTAGAGCTCGACGCAAATCTTCCTTAAAATAAGCCCCCTCGATTTTTTTCTCAGCTCCTTTAGTAATATTGATGCCTTTGATATCGAAGAATTCAATTAAAATGTGGTCGGAGCGATCGGGCGAAATGCGAACATGAATGCCGCCAGCAATCGACAGCGTAGACGAAACCGTGCGCGCGATCGGAATTGCCGTCGATTCCAAATTGAGCACATTAATTCCCACCGACATCAAACCCGCAATCAAAGACCTCGAAACCATCCGCGAAATGCTCCGCTGGTCGCGAGAAACCGATACCGAAGTCCCAGGTTTCAAAGTCGAGCCATAAGCCGCGCCCAATTTCACTGCAAATTCCG
Source organism: Microcoleus sp. Pol12B3 (assembly GCF_036701355.1). Taxonomy (NCBI): domain Bacteria; kingdom Bacillati; phylum Cyanobacteriota; class Cyanophyceae; order Oscillatoriales; family Microcoleaceae; genus Microcoleus; species Microcoleus sp. Pol12B3. Next base: position 52,503 of record NZ_JAUBQS010000004.1, on the reverse strand, counting down.
GGGTAATATCCACATTCGCCAGTCCTTGAACCCCACGTTGACCGAACAAATTCCGCTTAGCTTGTTCTCCCCAAATTAAATTTTGATTTAACAGAGCACCGGATTCAATATTTTTGCTCGGCCAGACGCGCACGCTTGGCCCCACTTGCGCTTCTTCTCCCACAATGGACATTGAACCGACGACAGCACCTTCGAGGACGTGAGCGCGCCTGTCTACGCGGGTACTCCGGCAAATCACGCAGGCCCTAAGATGAGCGTCTTCACCGACAATTGCTCCGTTCCACACGATGGGACGTTTGAGATTAGCGTCCGCCCCGACGGTCACGTTATCTCCGATCACTGTACCGGCATCGATTTTAACTCGGGCTCCTATTCGGCAATTGTTGCCGATCATCGCCGGTACTTCGATGATCGCGCTATCGTCAATAAAAGTATTCTGACCTACCCAAAGTCCCGATCGAACTTGGTTATAATAGGTTAAATTCAGTTTGACCTTTCCCCGCAGCGCGTCGTACTGAGCTTCGCGGTAAACATCAAGCTGGCCGACATCGCACCAGTAACCCTCGGCAATGTAACCGTACATCGGCTCGTTTTTTTCCAGCAGCAGGGGAAACAAGTCTTTCGAGAAGTCGCACTCCTGATTTACCGGCAGGTAATCCAAGACCTCGGGTTCTAAAATGTAGGTGCCGGTATTGACAGTATCGGAGAAAATTTCGCTGCTAGAAGGCTTTTCCAGAAAACGGCTGATGCGGTAATTTTCCTCGGTAATCACGACCCCGAATTCCATCGGATTGGGAACGCGAGTTAAAATTAACGTGGCTTTGGATTGCTGACTGCGGTGAAATTCGATCGCTGCCGTTAAGTCGAAGTCTGTAATGCTGTCGCCGCTTATGACCAGAAAAGTTCGATCGAGCAGTTCAGCAATATTTTTGACGCAACCAGCCGTACCCAGCGGTTGGTCTTCCTCCACAGCGTAAGTCATTTGAACGCCAAACTCTGCCCCGTCGGTAAAATATTCGCGCATGACATCGGGAAGGTAGTGCAGCGTTGCAATAATTTCCGTGATCTGATGCCTTTTTAGCAAATTAATAATGTGTTCTGCGATCGGGCGATTGAGAATCGGCACCATCGGTTTGGGCAAATCGCACGTCAGGGGTCTGAGCCTCGTTCCCGACCCCCCAGCCATCAGCACTGCACGCATAAAATCCTCCTTGCTTAGAAAGCTCTCTACCGCTATTGTCCGCTAGAAAAAGTTTGCCTGCTGTAATTCGTTGGCCACCAGGAATCAGTTCTTAGTAAAATATCTTCGAGTAGTTACACATCTGGGCAATCCCGTTTGACCGCGCTGTCCCCCAGCAGCAACCGATTTCAACCGAATTAGAACTTCCGGCATCACACCAATCCCCCGGTCGAACTCGGATTTGTAGGGGATGTTGGGCGATACCAGTTAAAAAACAGAATGCAACTGTATGCCCGTACTCGAAACCCTTCTGTCATCAGTCATTATCAATGCTTTAATTCTTCAATTCTTCCATCTAAAATGGTATAAGTCCTCAGAATCCTCGACTTTTGACAGAAGTCCCTTCTTGCTTACTCGGTGAAAGCTATTTCGGGGGTGTTATTTTTAAGTTTGTGGCCAACGGGGATTTTTAAGTCTCTTTCTGAAGGTGGAATTGCTACGGCTATCGGTGCGCTTTGGCATCTGATAAATGATAGATTAAGGGTAACGCTTTGACTAGCTGACCCAAAATCCTATCCATTGCTTAGGGGTTTTTTAAATGAGTACATTAATTAGCTTGGCATTGCTGATCGCTTACGGCGGCGGTATTTGGAAATTTTGGAATGGTTTCGATCGCACTAACTTCGACAGAAGTTTTGCAAATCGCCTGAAGCTGTCGCTGCTCTGGCCGGCGTTAATTTTTAATAAGCCTTACCGCCAAAACTTTACAAAAGCTCTCAAAGCTTCTAAAAGGTAATTCAAGAATGTCTAAAAAGTCCGAGCGCCCAGTAGCGGGTCAGGAGCAAACTTGGTTTGCTAAAGGAAAATCAGATAGCTGGCAAGTTTTACTGTCGCAAGTCGCTTCTCGGTTCGATCGCGAATACCGGGGAGAAGCTTTCGCTTTACCCGAAGAAGTCGAAGCAATGCCGATTTTCCTAGAATCAGTTGCAGGAACTCTCCAAGAAAAAACAGTTTCTCCCTTCTGGAAAATTGCCAAACCTCAAAAAAATCAGCGCTGTTTAGACATTGGCTGCGGAGTCAGCTTTCTGATCTACCCTTGGCGGGAGTGGGAGGCATATTTTTACGGTCAAGAAATCAGCAGCGCAGCGCGAGACGCCTTAAACGCTCGCGGCCCTCAGCTCAATTCTAAGCTGTTCAAAGGGGTAGAATGGGCTCCCGCTCACCAGTTAAATTACGAGGAGGCTCAGTTCGATTTATGCCTTGCTACAGGCTTTAGCTGTTACTATCCCATAGACTATTGGAGTATTGTCATGGGAGAAGTAAAGCGGGTACTAAAACCGGGCGGTCATTTTGTTTTTGATGTCCTCAACCCCGATGCTCCTTTAGCAGAAGATTGGGCAATTTTGGAAACTTATCGAGCCGGCGAAGTATTTTTAGAGACCATAGAAGATTGGGAAAAAATGATTAAAGCTGCGGGCGCTAAGGTAATAAAAAAGCAAAGCGGCGACTTATTTCAAATGTATAAAGTTCAATACAATTGAGTGGTCAAGGGGAATAGGTAATTAGCTTTATCGTCAAAAATTCAATCGTCCAAAGTCGGTTAGGGCCGACGCAAAAAAACTTAATTCTTAGTGGATAAAGTAGGGTGCGTCAGCAAGTAGAACTTAGTTTGAGAAGCAACAAATATTCAAGCTGATGCACCCTACTAACTACTAACTCACAATAGTGAAGCCAGCAGATTGGATATTACCCATTCCCGATTGCCTCTTACTTATGCCCAATTAATTTTCGGTAGCTGCAGGAGATGGCGCAGCTTCCGGCGACGGCGACACTTCCGGGGTCGGAGATGGCGACACTTCAGCCGCAGGAGATGGCGCTGCTTCAGGTGAGGGCGACACTTCAGCGGCAGGAGATGGGGACACTGGCGGCTGCGGGGACTCTTCGGCGGCAGGAGATGGCGACACTTGTGGCTGCGGGGACTCTTCGGCGGCAGGAGATGGGGACACTGGCGGCTGCGGGGACTCTTCGGCGGGTTGCGGTTGAGGAGAAGGTGACTGTTCCGCGGCTGGTTTTGGTTCAGCCGAGGGCGACGGTTGAGCTGCAGGCTTGGGTACCGACGGCGACGGTTGGGCCCCGGGCTGCGGTTTGGTGGAGGGGGCCGGCGGCTTCTCAAACTGCGGTTTCACTTCTGTAGGCGGTGGGGAGGGCGGCTGGCCTGTTGGTCTCCTGGGCGCTGTCGGGGCGGGCGCTGGCTGCTGCTGGCCTGGTGGGTTGGGCCTGGTTGGGGTGACAGGAATGCCACTGCAAACTTTTTCGTCGTACTTAAACTCGACAGCCAGTTGGTAAAGCTTGTGCGTGCTGGCTGCTGAAAATGTTAGAGAAGGGCTAATAATCGCAATTTTAGCCGCATTATCGAGAATACCGTAACCAGTGGGGACGATCGGCTGAGGCTCTGCCCTGAGCAAGCCTTGAGGGCTGACAACTGCTCCAAAAACTGCTGTTCCTTGGAGTTTTTGCGAGCAAGCTGTTACGGGATAAGGGACATTCACAGGAGTCGGGCCCGTCATTTCCAAGTCAGGATAAGCCTTTTTGAATTTCTCAAACAAAGCAACATAGGTATTTGCAGCCGCAAGCTGTGTCTCTCTGTCGCTGGGTAAGTTTGAAGCTGGTTGGCCAGACTGTCCTAGCTGTCGCTGTCCATCTTCAAATTGTTGTCTCCTGATTCTTTCTTCGGGAGTTTCTGCGATGAGATTCCTTTTATTGGGATCTTTTTGAGTCAATTTTGGTACTCCATCGGGTCCCACATTCCTGCCAATTGGGAATTCCGGGGTAAAGACTGGAGCTCCGTCTGGAAATAGTGGGAGTCCGCCTCTACTGGCTATGATCTTTTTGAGCGTCTCTGCTTCATCTTCCGAGCCGCCGCCGGGAAGCTGGGGCGCTTCTGGCAGCGATGGTGGCGGCGGGATATTGCGATCGAAATTACCAGGTAAGGGCGGGAAAAGAAAACCGCTGGGAGGTACGGGTGGGATGATAGTGGGTGTTGTTGCCTGGGAGGGGGTTCTGACTGTTGGGGATGGATTTTTGGGAGGTGGCGGGGCTGTTGGGGCCGTTAAGGGCGGGAGAGGGGAATAAGGCAGAGGGGAAAAGAATCCAGGAGGCGGCATTCCCGGCGGCATGGCGGGCAAGTTGATGGTATCAGGTGGGGGGGGCAAGGGCGGGGCTAACTTTGGCGCGGGTCGAAGGGGAACTGGTGCGATCGAAAATGGCGTAAACGGCTTATTTGACGCGCGCGGTGGTATGGTTTGTGGCAGGCGGCCGGCTTCTGCGGGAGTTAGTTCTACCAAGCCTACAGAACCGGGAATATTTTTTGAAGAATTTCCACCATAAATTATGTTTGAGAGCGTCGGGGCACTTACTCCGAGCACTCCGTGAAGGCTGACAGAAGCTAGGGCTGCCCACCAATAAGGCTGGCGCAGCGGTTCGGAAAGGGTGTTGGCTAGGGAGGAAGAGTCAGTCATTTAAATTTTAGATTTTAGATTTTAGATTTTAGATTGGGGGATTGGGGGATTGGGAGATTGTTAGATTTTAGATTGGGGGATTGGGAGATTGGGAGATTGGTAATTTATATTGTTGTGGTTGTGATTGAGTGTGAATTCGTTTTAATGAGGAGAGGTTGGGAATTCAAAGGTATGATTTTAGCACGATCGCCCTCGAAGTTGTCCGATCGACCTTGATGAAAATTCATGGGTCCGAAACTGAACCAAATTTATTAAACACGATCGACAGGTTTGATGGATCGGCGTTTCCAATTCGGTTACGCCATCAAAAAACTGATCGAGTGGCTGTCAGCCCAGCCCGCAGCCCCCCGGTGGCCCCGCCCCAAAATGAGTACAAGCCCGCGACACTAGCGTCAGGGTCGATTCTAAAAATTGTAAATTAAAGTTCCTGCTCCCTGATTCACTGCGCTGCAAGTAAATCTAAAATCGTAAGGGCGATCGCACTCACGCCGAAGTCTAAAATCTAAAATCGACAGATTCACCAGCGATAGCGGTAATTTTTAAAAGGAGCTCCCTCGATGGTGAGCAAGTCGATAGGATAAATTGGAGCGCCGCTTGCCATATATTGAAACATTTCTCGAACTTCCTCTCCCCGCAACGACAACTGATCTAATTCCTTGAGAGAATACCAGCCCGCGCACAAAGTATGCTCATCCGGCTTGCTTTTGGGTGGCGTCTTATCTTGCGGACGAGCCACAAAAATGACTCGGAGGCGCACATTACCCTTAGGCATCACTGTATGCTCTACCCGGAGAATTCCCTCAACGACGATGGAAATGCCCGCTTCCTCGCGGGTATTACGCATAGCAGCTTCCAGCAAAGTTTCCCCTTTTTCCACTCGCCCTGCTGGGAGATACCACTGCTGCTCGTACTTGCGCTCTTGTACCAGTAGAAAACGGTCTTCTAAGTGAACGACAACTAGGGTAAAATACCATGTTTGAATCGGCTCGCGAGCCATAGAAGTAGATATTCCCTAAGCAAAAGGTTTAACGAGCGGCAGATGTTAGCAATCCAAAGGATGCTTCGGCAAGTGTCTTTGAACTTGAAAAACAGATCGTAGCACTCCGGCCGCAAAATCTAAAATCTAAAATTTAAAATCTCAAATTGACAATGCCATTACCAACCGTGATTTTACCAGGATATTTTGCTGCTGCTTCCGACTATCGCGAATTAGAAAAGTCTCTGGTCGATCGAGGTTTCCCAACAGTAACAGTGCCTCTGCGGAAGGGAGATTGGTTGCCGACTTTTGGCGGGCGGTCGATGGTGCCAATTTTGCGACAGCTCGATCGCACGGTCAAACAAATGTTACAGCAATACGGCGTTCCCCAGATCAATCTCGTCGGTCATTCCGCCGGCGGCTGGATTTCTCGCATCTATTTGGGCGAAAAGCCTTACACGATTCACGGCGACGTGCTTGAGGACGCGGGTTTATGGGAAGCTCACCCTTATGTGAATACTTTAATCACTTTAGGCACGCCGCACGTCTCTCAAGAGCGCTGGACGCGCAAAAATCTAGATTTTGTCAAAATTCACTATCCGGGGGCTTTTCACCCGCAGGTGCGCTACGTGTGCGCTGCTGGGAAGGCTGTTTTTGGCAAGCGGGGTTTTGGGACTTGGCTGGCTTATAAAAGTTACGAGTTGACTGTGGGGAAGGGCGAAACTTGGGGAGATGGAATTACGCCGGTGGAAGCTGCTGTTTTGGATGGGGCCGAAAATTTGGTGTTGGAGGGGGTTTGGCATTCGCCTCGTTCTCCGGGGAAGTGGTACGGTTCGGCGGAGGTTTTGCCGACTTGGATTGAATATTTGCGTTAGAAACGAACCGCGAAGACGCGAAGGACGCGAAGGAAGAAGCAGAAGGTTTAAGGGAAGGATTTAGTTAGAATTTGATATTAGGAGCGAGTTTAGTACTGCAAAACTCGCCCCCCTATGCTATGTTTACTTAAATTTTTATCGCTAACTGAATAGAGTGAAAAAATATTTTATCTGGCATCATCGCTAAGATTCAGAAGTCACGGCGAACCACACAATCAAATTAGAGGTTGGCTGGGGTGGAATTAGGCGAGAATGCTACTGTGTGCTTGGACGCAGATAACGAATTTGAGCCGGATGCTTTGTGGAGAATTGATGCGGGAGGTCGATCGCAAATTAGGGATGATGATTATGTGCGATCGCACTCCGTAGAATCATCGCAGTGTTTGGTATTTGGTGCGAGGGGCGATCGCTCTTTTTTCACTCAAGCATCGCTTTCCGTCTAATCCTCGCATTATCATAGTAGAAATAGAATAAGATTGTGAAAGGTGAACAAATGGCACAAATTACCACGACTGAATTACCTCAAACCCTCCAGACTCTACTTATAGAGGTCGAACGTACCAAAACCCCCCTCACCATCATCCATGAAGGGAAACCATTAGTGATTATCTATCCTGCCACTACCCAAACCCCACGCCCTGTGTTTGGCACAATGAAAGGAAGCGGTGAAATATTAGGAGATTTAATTGCTCCTGTCGCCGAACTATGGGAAGTTTTAGAATGAAACTTTTACTCGATACCCACATTTGGCTTTGGTATTTACTCGGCGATCAACGCCTATCGCTTCAACTTCAAACCGCGATCGCCGATCCTAATACTGAACTTTGGCTGAGTCCAATTAGCATTTGGGAGACGCTCATTCTTGCAGAAAAAGGAAGGATATCTTTACAGCCAGATCCGGTTACATGGGTTAACTTAGCTTTAAAAACTCTGGAAACTCGTGAAGCCCAAATGAATCACGCCATTGCCATTTTAAGTCGCGAGATTGCACTACCCCATCAAGACCCCGGAGACCGATTTATTGCTGCCACAGCCATTTACTATGGGTTAAAATTAGCTACAGTTGATGCCAACCTTACAGGTAATTCGGTGCTACAAACACTCAGTTAGGCAATATTCTATATTTCTGTAGGCGATCGCCCTTTTTTTGCTGGGGCGATTCGCTATTGGATAGCTACGCTTCACGCCTGGAGTGCAACCATAGCCCTTTGAAATGGTGGAAATGGATCAGATTGTAACTGGAAAAAGAAGTTGGGTAACACGAGTGTCAACGGAATAGGCAAGATAGGCGATCGCCCTTTTTTTTGGTAAGGCGAGGGCTATTTATTTTGATAAAGCGATTCCCTACGGAATAGCGACACGACTCTGACTCTAAGGCTCATGTTTCCGATCAAAAAGATGCTTGATATATTAAGTATAATACCTAAAAAATAAATCAATAAAAATAAAAACCTCAGTTTTGGTTACTGAGGTTTTTAAAATATTAAACGTATGGAAAAAAAGTTTAGGCAAGCTTTACTCTGTATTTAAAATCGCCAAATATCCACTTGTATTTTTGCATGGTGGTAAGCCTTGTGACACTCTGGGCAAAGTGTCATCATATTCTTCAAATCCGCCGGACCACCATCACTGTAAGCAATAACATGGTGTCCATCGGCGATTTTGGAGACTTTAGCGCAAATTTCACATTCGTTACCATCCCTCAGCTTGACTTCTTTCTGCGCCTTCAGGTGTTCAGGAGGTCGTCTTTGACTTGCCATGTTACTCACCCTTGATTTGCTTATTGGAGGAACCTTCAAATACTTCTGGACTTCCCCCTAGAATAGAGATAGTGCTATTTGGAGCAACCGACTTGACTGACTCAGCTACCTGATAAGCAACCTTAACGTAGTTCTCATCATCCAAATTGTTGACTGTTATTTTAAGAGATTTTTTACCCACTGTTCACCTCATGTAGTTAAAGAGAAAAATTGTTGACCATTAGAATCGGTTGCCCTGGCTTCAACCATACCATCTCCCAAAGTGATGGTAATCTCTGGTCTTTTAGACAGTATAGGCTGCCCTTTTTCATCGCGATACAGGACCCAAACAACAACTTCCTCGTTTGATTTCTGTACTACTATATGAATCTCTTCACCCTGGTGTGAGACATTCAAAACTTTGTCACCTTCCTGGAGAATTTTTACGATTAGACTGTCTTTCATCTCAGTGATATCTTATTAAATTTATAGGTCGCTCCATCTATTTGACATTTCCAAGGGAGTAAACTTGCTCTTTATCCATACTAGCAATTATATTTTTTGTCGGCTAGCCAAAAGTATGGTATTTATCGGGACTTTTCCCGTTGATAACGCGCTCCAAAATAGGGAAATGTTGGTAAATGTTGGTAAATGTTGGATACAATACAAACAACCCTGACATCTACGCGACTCTATGAACCTTAAGGAAGTGGTAAAACTCGCAGACGATCTGGTATTTGCTCGAACAGGTAAGCATCTCAATGACTTACAAGAGAAAATCCTGTGCGGGACATGGCAACATGAGGATTACAACGAGATTGCCAAGGAGGTTAACCTCTCTGAGGCTCGTGTTAGAGAGGTTGGAATGGAATTATGGCAGATACTCTCAAAAGAGTTAGGAAAAAAAGTCAGTAAATCAAATTTTCGATCGGCAATGCAGAGGTGGCAAGTTTCAAATGTCTCAAATTTTGCAAAAGATGTGGTAGGGATTGGTATCTTTAACACCTGTGCAGAAGGTAGACATCCGCCAAACATACCGAACTCACGCCCACCAAATCAAGAAACCTCACATCAAGATTTAAGCGAGATGCCGGAATTGGGTGATTTCTTCGATCGCACTCCCGAACTCCACACCCTGACCACCTGGATTCTACAACAACGCTGTCGCCTCATCACCCTCACCGGCATCAGCGGTATCGGCAAAACCACCCTAGCAGTAAAACTCGTACAACAAATTAAAGACGAGTTTGAGTACGCAGTTTGGTACACACTAGACGAATTCCCCACCATAGATAAATTTCAATCTAACCTAATACAGCTTTTTTCCCATTCCGAAAAACAAGATTCATCCCCAACAAACCAAAAACGCTTACCGCTGATTAAGTATTTACAAAACCATCGCTGTTTAATAGTCTTAGATGACGTTCACAACCTTTTCTGTAGCGGCGAATTGGCAGGAAAATATAAACCAGAATCCGAAGAATATCGCACTTTATTCAAACAAATAGAAAAATTATCCCATCAAAGCTGCTTGATGTTAATCGGTTGGGAACAACCGAGAGAAGTGACTCAAGCTAAAAGCCAAAATACTTCTATTCGCATCTTACAAGTCAAAGGTTTAGACATCGCCGCCGCACGGGAAATTCTCAGAGATTATGGGTTAGAAGAAAGCGACAACAGTGAAGCACTCATTCATCGCTACCAAGGCAACCCCCTATGGTTAAAAAGCGTAGCGAATCTGATTCAAGACTTGGGAGGCGGCCTGACAGAGTTATTACCAAATGATACTATATTGTTGCCGGAAGATTTGAAAGATGTTTTACAGCAGCAGTTCGATCGCCTATCGGAACTAGAAAAACAAGTAATCTCCTTATTAGCAAAAGAAAGCCAGCCAATCAACCGAGCAAAATTGCTAGAAAATGACAGAATTCCGGCTTCAGATTTGCTAAATGCGCTGCAATCTCTATCGCGGCGCTGCTTGATAGAACAACAAGCAAATTTTTACACGATTTCACCTGTACTGAGGCAATATGCGATCGTCTATGCGATGTAATTGATATCACTTAGTCTCCGGAGGCAGACTTAGTTTGTATAGCAATTTCAATCGCCGAGTGATTAAATACATAAAAGCGCACAAACAAAAACCGGGCAACTTCAAAGCTACCCGGCAATCCTAACTTTAGACTTCAGACAAATCTAAAATCTCAAACCTAAAATTCTTAAACAGCCACAGTCTTCTTAGCAGAAGAGCTCAATTCGCCCTTAGCATACTTAGCTGCAAAATCGTCCAAAGACACTTGCTTAATCTTTGTACCGTGACCAGCGCAACCGAAAGAATTATAACGATCGCTACAAACCTTCTGCATATACTTGATCGACGGCTTCAAGAAGTGGCGGGGGTCAAACTCATCGGGCTTGGCAAACAAAGCTTCGCGCACCGCAGCGGTAATCGCCAAACGGTTGTCAGTATCGATATTGATCTTGCGAACGCCGCACTTGATGCCCTTTTGGATTTCTTCCACAGGTACGCCGTAGGTTTCGCGGATTTTGCCGCCGTTGCTGTTGATGATTTCCAGCAATTCTTGGGGCACAGAAGAAGAACCGTGCATTACCAAGTGAGTATTCGGCAAGCGGCGGTGAATTTCTTCAATGCGGCTGATTGCCAAAATTTCGCCAGTCGGCTTGCGAGTGAACTTGTAAGCGCCGTGAGAAGTGCCGATCGCGACTGCTAGAGCATCAACGCCGGTTTGCTCAACGAAATCCACAGCTTGTTCAGGATCTGTCAGCAACTGATCGTGAGAAAGCGCACCTTCAAAGCCGTGGCCATCTTCTGCTTCGCCCATCCCTGTTTCCAGAGAACCCAAACAACCCAGTTCGCCTTCAACGCTAACGCCGATCGAATGAGCAACATTCACCACATCGCGAGTAACTTGAACGTTGTACTCGTAGCTGGCGGGAGTCTTAGCATCCGCTTCCAGAGAACCGTCCATCATCACGCTGGTGAAACCTTGGCGCATGGCAGAATAGCAAGTGCCGGGGGCATTGCCGTGGTCTTGGTGCATGGAAATGGGAATGTGAGGATAGGTTTCAACTGCTGCCAAAATCAAGTGGCGCAGGAAATTTTCGCCAGCGTAGGAGCGAGCGCCGCGAGAAGCTTGCAGAATCACAGGGCTGTTGGTTTCGTCAGCAGCGCGCATGATCGCTTGGATTTGCTCCATGTTGTTGACGTTGTAAGCCGGTAGGCCGTAACCATTTTCAGCCGCGTGGTCGAGCAGCAATCGCATAGGTACAAGCGCCATAGATATTCCTCCTAATTATTTGTGATTTTTGGGCAGTGAATTTTGAACAAGCTCAATTCTTACGATAATATTAAGACAATTTGCCACCGATCGCGCACTATCTTTCTAGATTTACTTAAAAGTTCAAAAAACAAAATTTTGAGTTCCGAGCATTAAACTCAAAACTCAAAATTTTTAACTCACCAATTTTTTATGGGTCGCCCGGGATTTGAACCCGAGACCAATCGGTTAAAAGCCGAATGCTCTACCGCTGAGCTAGCGACCCGAGAAAACATTGTTACCGCACACAATTTCTAATAGTAGCACCCCTCATTTGAAATAGCAAGTGTTTTTTAAATAAAATTTGCCGTCATGCGAACCAGCATCTCGCAAGTCGCTCCCGGCTGCAAATAAATCAAGTGTTCGCCAGTGTTGAGCGCATTTCGAGGAGCAGTCCAAGGTTCCAAACAGTAAAAATCCTTGCCCTTCACCATCCAGAAAACCAACTTCCCATAGCTGGAGTTGTAACTGAGGGTGAGCCGCAAGCCACTCGCCGCGTCAGTGACAGTAGCAGCAAGACCAGTGAGTTCGTCAAAGGAAACATCAATTTCATCCAACGTCGGGTCAAAAACTCCAGTGAAGTAACCCTTTTCATGGGTGTTCTGATCTCTGTACTGCATCCCTGGAATATCAAAGCGCAGCTTAGATTTGTCCGTCGCCAAAAAGTAGGGGTGCAAACCACTAGAAAACGGCATGGGTTCAGCAGACAGATTGGTATATCGCTGAAAAATTTCCAAAGAATTGCCTTTAATCTGATAAGTGAAGGCTAGTTGGAAATCAAAGGGATAAACAGCCAGCGTCTTGTCGCTGCTGTCGAGAATCAGCGTAATAGCAGCGCAACCCTCCGTAACTTGTTCGCCTATTGTCCAAGGCAAGTCTCGAGCAAAGCCGTGCTGTTTGAGCTGACGCTCGACTCCCTTGTGCGTGTAAGTATTGTCGGGGAGATTGCTGCAGATGGGAAACAGGATGGGAATCCCGCCACGTACAGTTAGATCGGGATTGGCGAACCGTTCCGCGTCCAAATAGAAGATTTCTTTGCCTTCAACCAGCCAGCTAGTGGCAATACCGCCCCGTTCCGGCACAACTTCTAGAGTAGAGTTAGCGGCTTCGTCGGAGAGGATATAGGTTTTGTACTGCTTTTGCTTGAGCGCGATCGCAAACACATTTGTCATCGGTAGTAGGTCATTGATCATTGGTTGTCAGTAAATCAGTCGTTAATAAATGGTCGCTAGTATCTTGATGTTCACCCATTACCGCCCTTATCCTCCCCCTGCCTCCTCGTTGTTCCGACCCCCACCGGCTAACCAATTCTCCCAGCTATAGGAGGCAGGGCGATCCGGTGATTGGAGCGTTTGCTGCTGTTAGCTGGAACGGTCGCGGATGCCGGCTGCTTTTTGAGTGCGACTTCAAAAGATACAGCCCGAGTGGGGGGAAGATAGCTTTGGGGACTCGGCACTGCTCCTTGACTAGGAGATGGGGGCGAAATAAACGGTTCTTTGATAAATGGCTCTTTTGTAAACGGCTCTGGTTCCCCGCTGGGATTTTGAGGTTGAGTGGGGTAGATGCGCGGCGGCAAATTTTGATTCAGAGGCGGATTTGACTCAATTGCAGGCCCTGTCCCGTTCGGGAAAAATGAGGAGTTGTCCGGCTGTTGGGGCGCAGCCGGCAAAGCCGGCAAAATCAAAGTAGGTTTGGGTTGTGCGGGCCCTTGCTGAGTGCTTTCACCAGAGGTTCCCCCGGAACCTCGCCCGGGCTGGTATGTACCGCTCTTTGCTGCTCCTGGCAATGGAGAATTTGGAGTTTTTGATGCCGCTCCTGGCTGGACTAGGGCATCGAGAACTACAGAAGATTGCATCGGTCGATCGAAAATACTAGAAATTTGCTCGACGCGTTTGAGGATGCGATCGGCTGCGGCTCCCTTCACCACATTGGGCTGAAACTTTTTCACCTCCACAGGCAGAAACTCTACCTTCATATTCCTGTCTTTGAGCGATACTTTCAGGACTGCGGTATCGTAATCCCTGCGAGCATTGCCGCCGAATATAAAATTACCCAGCGAGTAAACTATCGGACGGCCCTTGTAAATTTCTGCACCTTGCAATACCTGGGGATGGTGTCCCACTACCAAATCAGCTCCTTGGTCGATCGTGAACCGAGCCAAATCAATCTGCCAGTCCCCCGGATAATCTGCCAATTCGACTCCCCAGTGGTAATTCACAATAATCCAGTCTACCTGACCCCTAAGAGCTTTAATATCCTCAGCCACGCGATTGTTACGGCGGGGGTTAGTGCCCGCTTTCCCTTGGTCAGCGACGTTAAGCTCGGCATCGTAATAACCGAGGTAGGCAATCCGCTGACCCTTAACTTCAATAATATCTGGACGCCTCGCTTCTTTAATATCTCTGCCGGCTCCCAGGTGTTGAATCCCACTATTATCTAGAGTATTCATCGTCTCCACCAGCCCCGGTTCCTCGTAATCCATAGCGCGGCTATTTGCCAGATTGACAATATCCACTCCTCCGGCTGTTAATACTTTCACCGATTCTGGATCGGCTTTAAAATTTAATTGTTTTTTGCCAGACCCCAATGTAGAGCGAGTCAGCGAGTTTTCTAGGTTAACCATCGCCACATCTGCTTGCCGATACTCGTCCATATTGGCGAAAGCCCATTGGTGATCGTTGGCAGCAGATGCTCCGAGCGCATCCGATAGATTCACATTTCCTCCGAACATCAGCGTTACTGTTGGGTCGTAAGGATTAGCAACTTGCTTTTGCTGTACTACTGGTACCACTTCTAAGGCCGCTTGCACCGTATCTGCACGTTTTGGAGGCGGCCCCGACATTAGCGCAGTTTGCTGGTAGCCGGATACTGGAGATACTAACTGCAGGGTCAGAGCTTCGTGGTAGCTAACCCAACACCCTAAAATAAAAGAGGCAAGTGCCGATCCCACTAGCAGCAGAGAACGATACGTTTTAAATTTAACCCAATCGACGACTGGTAGGGAACGGTAACGCCGACGCTGGCGGTTTGCCGGAGTGACAATTCGCACTGACTGTTTCCAGAGAATGTCTGCATCCCCAGCCAAGCGCGCGTGAATTCGCACTCCTTCTACTGCTGGCGAGTTGAGTCTCCAAAGTTGGTGGCAAATAAATTTGACTAAGCCTTCGCGGAGATTGCTCCCGAGTAATGTAGTATCTGGCGCAAATTCGCGCTGGAATTCTACGAGGATTTGGACGCAGCCGGCCTGAGCCTGTTCGACGCGGGCATAAATCCCTTCGGGTCGCAGCAAGCTGTCAATCCAGTAATTGAGGGCTTGAAAGTTGCCCGATCGCGCTAGCTCCAAGATAGACGGCTGCGACCAATTTTCTGCGTACACCATCAATTAGCCTCCTTAATACGCACGAGCAATGACTCCAATTTGTTTTGAACGGAACCGCAATTCTTTTAGCTTAACCGCCACAGGTTCCGCTGCCCGTTTTGAAGCTAGTTGTTGGCCGCCACCATTTTCTACATTTAGGGGCTGCCTGCTGTCAGTGATTTTTATCACACTCAGGTCGGTAGATTTGAGATTTGAGATTTGAGATTTGAGATTGAGTTCACAGAGGGTAATCGGGGCCAGAACCAACGTCGAAACAAGAGGTTTCTGGGGGAATTGAGGCACAAGAGAGGGAGATTTATGAGGCAGAGTCTGTTTTTATTGTCGCTGTTTGAGTGTCGCTTTAGAGCTTTCGGTTTGAGATTTGAGATTTGAGATTGAGCCAAGAGGCCTTAGCGGACAATAAAACAAACGTCGAAACAATAGATTTCTGGGGGACTTGAGGCACAAGAGAGGGAGATTTATGAGGCAGAGTCTGTTTTTATTGTGGCTGTTAATCGCGTGCCTTTGTCAAGTCCTAATGCTTCGATCTATGCTGGCAAATGCCTCTCACGAGGGATGCCACTGGCTGCACAACCTGTAATTGGATAAATGGCGTACTAGATAGATTTGGTGGTAAAATCAAATTTGGTAACTCCCATCGGTACCAAAGTTGCGGAAAACGTGAAACTGGCCAGTCCATACGGCTGTGCCTTCCGATGTAAAACCCAAAGTACGTTACGGTAAACAGGCCATATTTTAAGCAAGTTACACTGCGCAGGAGAACTGACAAATGCTACAGCGCAAAATCTATCAACTCTGTTGTGATGGTCGTGAGGTTTCTATTTTTCTTCGAGATCAGCAACGTTGGATAGAGCGCGCTCGTATCCTAGATATTGAAGGGGATCTAGTCACGCTGCGCTACGAAACCGACGAAGAAGACGAAATCAGCTCTTGGGAAGAAATGGTGCGTCTCGAAAGTATTGGAGCTGTGTCCCAGAAGTTGGCTTCGGTGTCCCGAACTAACTGCGAACCCCTAGTTTCTGACGATTGTCCCGAAGCCGAACAAATTCGCAATCACTACCCGGACTCGAATTTGGAATAGTTTTGAGCTCGCGCTTGAGGCACAAGGAAAACTTGGGGGAAAAGAAAACGACTTTTCTCCCTTTTTTGTGGAGAAATTATGCAAAAAACCCGGTTTAGGCCAAACATATTCTGGGTTGTGACCACATAAGCTATTTTGCCTTTAAATTTAAGCTTGATGGGGGGATCTGCTGCCCACGGGACAACAGCGTAAATACACAGTAGTTTAAAAATTCAATGCGCGACACCCTAGCCCTGCTGAAACAGGGTTTTTTGTCTGGGTGCGTCCAGGGCTGTTCTTTTGTTTTCTAGGCCTGCAGGCTGGTTTGTAGGTATCCGAGAGCTTATTCGCCGTCTGTTTCGCGATCTAGGAAAAGTTCCGACTCCGGTATCGCTTTAAATACGGGACAGTAACCGTCGGGGGTAACTTTAAAGCCAAACAAAGCACTGGACTGGTTCCAACAGCGCTGGCTGCGGTAGTGCTGACAATTGCCGCAGCATTCGAGGTTTGCCTGAACGGCGCTGCCTTGAAAAAGCAGTTCCCGCTGGGAGATGCCGCGCAGTACCAGCTCTTCGCCTTGCCAGCGCGCTTCTACCAAACCGGTATCGGCAAAATTGGCCCACCGAGGATCGGCTGTAATCGGACTCGGTAAGCTAATTGCTACCTCTGTCCCCAATTCGCTGAGTTCTCCCTCATAGTTAGTTTCTGGGATAGCGGGCTGCAAAAACATTTCCCCGATCGGCAATTCGACAAGTGTTCCGGCCGCCGGAGTGTGCAACTGGTAGCGGTTTCGCAGCTCGTCCAAGTTAGCCAAGTCAGCCAAATATGCAGGGGAACCGTGGAGTAAAATTACGTGCTGGGGACGCAAATTGTGGATGAGTTGGGTCGTCCCGGGCCCGTCGCAGTGTTCGGCTAGCAGATAAGTTTCGACACTTGTGACTCCAGATTCGGGCCTGTTGCCCAGCCAGTCGCTGACGGGATATCCTGGTTTTTGAGGGGCGAGCAAAATCCAAGGATGTGTGCCATCGGCAACATACAAAGCCAAATCAGCTAACTTGTCTGTAATTACAATACAGGGCGTGGCTCCCAATCCGGGGCGTTGTTCGGCAGACAGCCGGCGGACGCGGGGTTTCACCCTTTCGTCCCAAAACAAAGGTTGGTGCAGAGCAAAATTTTGGACGGCGGTGGGAAATTGGGGTAACAGTTCCAGATAAGCGTCGCACCCGTCGGCGACAGTGCCGTCCACCCAAATATCCAAGTCGCGGCCAGTAAAGTAGTGGTGACTGCGGAGCAGCATCAGCATTTCTTGGCCCAAACCAAGGGCCGGCGCGGGCAGCAGTACCGAGTACCCGTCGGCGATGGCGCGGTGGATGCGATCGGCTAACTGATTTTCTAGTTGTCGGCGGTGAGGGTGGCGCGCCGTGCCGTAACTGCCTTCCAAAATTAACACATCCGGCTTCATGCCCCTGAGTTCTCCCAGGGGCAAACCTTCCACCAAACGAGAATTGGACAGGAAAAAGTCGCCGGTGTAAACCACTGTGTAGGTGCGGTGCGGGGCGGCATAAGTCAGCAGCACAGTCGCCGCTCCGGGCAAATGACCCGACGGGAACAACTGCACGCTCAGTCCAGGGCGCACTTCGAGCGGCGACTGCCAGGGCAGTCCCTGACAGAACCGGGACTCTGGCTGCTGAGCCAGTTGTGGCCAGTTGAGCGGTAACAGTCGCGCTGTCACTTCGCTGGCGTAAATTGGCAAGTGGGGGAAAGATTGATGGAGTGCTAGCAAACCTCTGGCATGATCAGAGTGGGCGTGGGTACACACCACAAAATCGGCTGGCAGCGATCGATTTAGTGTCGCTGACAGCGGTGCAATATCGTCTATACCGCAGTCGAGTAAAATGCGGTGCGGCCCCATTCGGACTAGCAGACAGACCCCTTCCTGTGCGTGGCCTGCGCCGTAAGGTAAACAATCGAGATCCATCACTGCGGTTAGCTCCCTGCTTTGCACGCAACTTGCAGTATCGCCACATTTAAACATTGGTTGCGACTGCATTCATTCGATCGAGTTCAGTCTCGGACGCTGAAACCGGGTTTGATGAACGAAAACACTTTGTTGCCGCCCCCGCTCCCGGTTAAAAAATCCGGTTTATCAAAGTTCTGGTGCGTAAGCCCTAGAGCTAAATGTTTGCTCGAAGGCTCCGGCTCTCGTGCAAGGAAAGTAATTGCACTTAAGATTTGATGCAGCGCCCAGAAAGCGATTTTCCGAAGGCATGGGCCGGACGGGCATTCGGCCTTGGACAAAGTTCAGGCTACTGGTTCTTGCATCAAAAGTTACATTTTATTGCACCATGTAAGAGCAGCGAGCTCGATCTCATATTCTGAGTTTTAAACCTTTTTCCACAATTTGCGCCTGCTAAAAGGTAATCTTTTTTATGAGAAGATTTTAATTCAGATGACCAAACATCTTGATAAAACTTTACAATTCTTCATTTTCAGGGTTTTGAGGGTCGTGTATAGTCCAATCTGAAAAACGAAGAACCAGCATCGTGCTAGCTAACAGCTTTTGTCAGGGCAGAGAGAGACTTTATGAGCTTGCTCGGTTTCTTTGTAAAAGTTTGATACATTCTTCTAAGCAAATCTTGTGGCGATCGAGGAGGGAGTGTAAATGGCTTTTTGACCGAAAGCATCCAGGATACAATCCCCCGGATTCATCCGTGCAGAAATAAAAAACCTGTATCCGATAAAGTCGCCCCCGAATTTATCGGTGGGGTCAATACTTCAATTCTAAAATCTAAAATCTAAAATCTAAAATCTAAAATCTAAAATCTAAAATCTAAAATCTAAAATCGATTGACTGCCCCATAATACGTTTGTTTACTCCGCTCATTGACTAGGGGGCAAAAGGATGCGTTTTTTTTGTTTAACCCCAAACATAGCCACATAAATTCCCAAACAATAGATGATATTTATCCTGTAAAAATACTACTAACTTGCCAGAAGTAATCTCAGCTCGATGAGTCTCCAACCAGCCTGTAATCTCCTGTTTTTTATCATTTCTGGGTCTAATTTAGGGTTGAGTTTGGGAGTGTTTTTCACCTAATCCGTGCGCGGTTTAATCGCGAAAGTTTGAAGGGCGAGAGTGTTTAATTGTTTGGTATGTTTTCTAGAATAGTATCAGAGCGCAATTAAATCTGAAATGAGGAGCGATCGCACAAACCCGGTTTGAGCAAAAAATCTGGTTTTTAGATTTAGTATTAATGGGGAGACTGGGGAGCGCGCCGACCGCCAATAACACCTGCAATTGACACCTGCCTGGAGGTGCGAAGGTTTTTGATAAAAAATATTATGATGTAGCAAAAAAACTTGACATCAGCGGGTAATCGAAAGTAAAAATAAATAATAGCCATAACAAAAAGAGGCTTTATGTTTGATTCGCGATAGGCGATCGGCAAGTATGGCATTGAGAAGTTGCTATCCCCTAAAACAATTTCTGCTAAAATACATCCGGTAATATACGGAGTATCTAGGATTTTTTCGCAATCTAAAATCTAAAATCTAAAATCTAAAATGGCAACAGCTATTCTTGAGCTGGAAATCTCCAAACTCCCGCCAGAAATTACGGTTGAGGAGCGTTACAGCAAAGCCTTGATTTTAATTCGACTGCACGGAAAACCGATCGGCCAAGCTCTTTTTTACGTAGTCGGAGGCCGCATTGGCGGTGACGAATTACGGAAAACACTGAGGAATTGTGCTGGTGACAACTTGTGGAAAAACTTGCTCTACGACACTCTAGAATGGGATGAGCGGGGGTCGGTGGAGGCATTGCCGATCGCCACAGTAGCGGTTTGCACGCGCGATCGACCGGAAGATTTGCGGCGCTGTCTAGACGCGCTGATGCAGCTCCCAGATGATGGTCAGGAATACTTAGTAATTGACAATTGTCCCAGCACGGACGCTACCAAGGAACTGGTCAAAAATTATCCACAAGTCCGCTATGTGCGCGAAGACTTAGCAGGCTCCAGCGCTGCCCGTAACCGAGCTTTATGCGAAGCTAAACATGAATTCGTAGCGTTTACAGATGACGATGCTGCCCCCGATCCGAACTGGCTGCGATCGCTCTTGTGGAATTTTAGCGATCCGCGAGTGATGTGCGTCACAGGGCTGGTGATGCCCTTGGAACTGGAAACCGAAGCGCAAGAATGGTTTGAGTGCTACAGCCCCCACGGGCGGGGATTTGAGCGCCGAGTTGTTGATGGGGCGCACTGCAATCCTCTGATTGTGCATCTTGTGGGAGTTTCGGCGAGTATGGCTTTGCGGAAAAGTTCGATCGACTACATTGGCCTGTTTGACGAAGCTTTGGGGGCGGGAACACCCACGGTGGGCGGCGAAGACTGTGAACTTTTTGCCCGCATTTTGCGCGCGGGCTACTGCATTGTCTACGAGCCGAGAGCATTGAGCTGGCACCGCCATCGGCGCACTTGGGAAGAATTGCGAAAAACGCTCCAAGGCTACGGCATCGGAGTCTATGCTTTCTGGACGCGGATGTTTGTAATGAACAGAGAATTCAGTGTGCCTTTATTAGCCTGGGGATGGCTGCGGTATAAGCAAATTCCTGAATTAATTGCTTCTTGGCGAAAGCAACCGGGCTGTATTCCTAGCGATTTACTTTTGGCTCAACTGCGGGGGTGCATTAGCGGGCCGATGGCTTATTTTTCTTCTCGCAAGCGGTTGCGGGAAGTTAAAGGGGAAGTCAATCGATTTTAGATTTTAGATTTTAGATTTTAGATTTACTCCACAGATGAATCTGGAAAATCAAACTAAGGTCTAAGCTTTTTGGATTAGTCATTAGTCATTAGTCATTAGTCAGGAGGAACAGAGAGGTTCGGCAACGGATGGTGTAATAAATTCAAGGGATTTAACAGATGGATATTGAG
This sequence comes from Microcoleus sp. Pol12B3, assembly GCF_036701355.1. Classification (NCBI taxonomy): domain Bacteria; kingdom Bacillati; phylum Cyanobacteriota; class Cyanophyceae; order Oscillatoriales; family Microcoleaceae; genus Microcoleus; species Microcoleus sp. Pol12B3. Next base: position 31,507 of record NZ_JAUBQS010000004.1, on the reverse strand, counting down.
GGGAGAAGGAAGAAGTAAGAGTGTTTGAAATTTTAATCACCACTTATAAGTTACCAAATACCAAATACCAAGGGTGGATCTCAGTTTTATACACGGAGGCCGGGCGCGTGCTGATTTGGGCAATGGCGAAAATGTGGGTCAGGCGGGTGAGATCGCTCATAAAGTGGGTTGTATAGGAGTGATTATTAGCTCAACTGGCCCCTACAAGACCCTACAAGATATTATGGTTTTTTGTGCCGTTATACTTAGCATTGGGCTTGATGTCAAAAAAGAGTATTTTATGGGCTCGGTCTCTATTCTCACAACGGGTTTGGGATTGCTATACAACTACCTAATTGAGAAAGTTGGAATTGCGAGAGTGCTTAATGGTTTGGTATATTGCCCTTGAATAGTACCCGATCGCAATTAAAGCGGAAATGAGGAGCGATCGCACAAACCGGGTTTTGTCAAAAAATCTGGTTTTTAGAGGTGGCATTAATAATGGCGAGGCTTGGTGGCGGTCTGCTGCCAATAACACCTTCAATTGACACAAGCCTCGACGAGGGATCGTTGCCGGTGGTAAAAGTTGTGTTGGGAAAAAACTTGACATCAGCGGGTAATTGAAAGTAAAAATAAATAAAAGCAATAAAAACAATGAGGCTTTATCTTTGATTCGCGATCAGCAATCGGCAAGTATGGCATTGAGAAGTTGCTATCCCCTAAAACAATTTCTGCTAAAATACCTCCGGTAATATAGGGAGTATCTAGGATTTTTTCCCAATCTAAAATCTAAAATCTAAAATGGCAACAGCTATTCTTGACCTGGAAATATCCAAACTCCCGCCAGAAATTACGGTTGAGGAGCGTTACAGTAAAGCCTTGATTTTAATTCGACTGCACGGAAAACCGATCGGTCAAGCTCTTTTGCCCGTAGTCGGAGGCCGCTTTGGCGGTGACGAATTACGGGAAACACTGATGAATGCTGCTGGTGACAACTTGTGGAAAAACTGGCTCTACGACACTCTAGAATGGGATGAGCGGGGGCCGGTGGAGGCATTGCCACTGGCCACAGTAGTAGTTTGCACGCGCGATCGCCCGGAAGATTTGCGGCGCTGTCTAGACGCGCTGATGCTGCTGCCAGATGATGGTCAGGAATACCTGGTAATTGACAATTGTCCCGCCACCGAGGCCAGCAGTGAATTGGTCAAAAATTACCCGAAAATCCGCTATGTCCGCGAAGATTTAGCGGGCGAGAGTGCTGCCCGCAACCGAGCTTTACGCGAAGCTAAACACGAATTCGTAGCGTTTACAGATGACGATGCTGCCCCCGATCCGAACTGGCTGCGATCGCTCTTGTGGAATTTTAGTGATCCGCGAGTGATGTGCGTCACGGGGCTGGTGATGCCCTTGGAACTGGAAACCGAAGCGCAAGAGTGGTTTGAGCGCTACAGCCCCCACGGGCGCGGCTACGAGCGCCGAGTGGTTGACGGGGCGTACTGCAATCCGCTGATTATAGCTCCAGTGGGGGTTTCGGCGAGTATGGCTTTGCGAAAAAGTTTGATCGACTACATTGGCCTGTTTGACGAAGCTTTGGGCGTGGGCACGCCCGCTAAGTGCGGTTCAGACAGCGAACTGTTTTCCCGCATTTTGCGATCGGGCTACCGCATCGTCTACGAACCGCGGGCTTTGAGTTGGCACCGCCACCGACGCACCTGGGAAGAACTACGCAACTTGCTGCGATGCTACGGAATCGGAGTCTATGCTTTCTGGACGCGGATGTTTGTAATCAACAAAGAATTTAGTGTGCCTCTATTAGCTTGGGGATGGCTGTATTACAAGCAAATTCCTGAATTATTTGCTTCTTTGCGAAACCAACCGGGCTGTATTCCTAGTGATTTACTTTTGGCTCAACTGCGGGGGTGCATTAGCGGGCCGATGGCTTATTTTTCTTCTCGCAAGCGGTTGCAGGAAGTTAAAGGGGAAGTTAATCGATTTTAGATTTTAGATTTTAGATTTTAGATTTACTCACATGATGAATCTGGGAAATGAAACTAAGTTCTAAGCTTTTGGGATTAGTCATTAGTCATTAGTCATTAGTCAGGAGGAACAGGGAAGTCCGGCAACGGATGGTGTAATGGATTTAAGGGATTTAACAGATGGATATTGAGGGTACAGGGAAGAAGTAAGAGTGTTTGAAATTTTAATCACCACTTATAAAAATCCCAATCCTAAATACCAAAAATTAATTTCCCAATTCCAAATAACAACTACTAATTACCAAATACCAATCTACTATGAATAGGGAAAATCCAACAATTAGCATAATTATTCCGAGCCACAATCGAAGTTCTTCGCTGCGGCGCGCTCTTGATGCTGTGCACTCGCAGACTTATCCGATCGACCTGCTCGAAGTTATTGTAGTGGCAGATAGCTGCATTGATGATACTTTGGCAATACTACAAGACTACAAAGCTCAGTTTAAACTGCAGGTGATCGAGGTAAATTGCCGGAGCGCTGCCATCGCCCGCAATACAGGAGCGGCTTCGGCTACCGGGCAATTGCTGCTGTTTCTCGACGACGACATCGAAGCGCTGCCGCCTTTGGTGGAAAGCCACGCGCGGGTTCACCGAGAGCGTCCGGGATCGGCTGTCATGGGCCCCTATCCGCCTAAGTTGCACGGAGGAACTAGGTTTTTTGACGTGGAAGTGCGCTCGTGGTGGGAAGAGAAGTTTTATCAGATGAGCCAACCTGGTCACCGATTTACTTATCAAGATTTGCTCAGCGGCAACCTTTCTTTGGATGCAGAACTGTTTGCTCGTATCGAAGGCTTTGATTCGGCTTTTGGGAACTGCGGCGGGGAAGATTACGAGTTTGGGCTGCGTTTGCTGAAAGCTGATGTACCTTTTGCTTTAGCGGAGGATGCTGTGGGCTATCATTACGAACACGAAACTAACAATCTCGATCGCTCTTTCCGCCGATCTCGTCAGGAAGGGCGATCGGATGTTTTGATCGGCCGCCGACACCCGGAACTCAGACCGACGCTGCACATAAAAGACTACGAAACTCCTTATTTTTTGGTAGACAAGATTGTGGTGGCGCTCACGTTTTTCTGGCCGGCGGTTATGGATTGGCTGGCTGTGGGAGGCAGGAAATCTCTGGATTTGCTCGAAAGCTTGGGGATGCGGGAAACTTGGCGGTGGTTGCGGGCAAAATTGCGCGGTTATTGGTATTTGCGGGGTGTGATTGATGAGCTAAAAAGTCGCTCTGCTATTTCTAGTTTTATGCAAGGGGGCCCGGCCCGTTCTGATTTGGGCGGACATGAAATTAACATTGATTTGCAGCAAGGTTGGGAAGCGGCAGAAAGTCTGCTGGACGCGGAACGACCGGCTGGGGTTTACCTGTATTACGACCAACTGGCAATCGGCCATATTTTTCCGCAAGCGGGGGCGGAACCGCTGCGGGGCGCTCATTTGCGATCGATTCTGGCGCTTCACTTTGCTCAACCACTGGCTGGGGCGATCGCGGTTAACGGTATGCCCCGCAGTGCTGAAACGCTTGAAGAAAAGCCTTTAGTTGCTTTTGAAACTTACGAGTTAGCCATTAATAGCTAAGTAAATAGGTGCAAATAAAGATTACAGGATGCGGGCAGGTGAGTGCCTTCATCTTCTCGCTTATATCTCGTTATGCTTAGCTAAACTAGCCCCTAGAAGATATTTTTTTTCGTGCATATCTACTGAATTCGGGGAAGTTAAACCAAAAACTCAAACCTCAAAAGTTGGGAAATTGGAAAATTGCCACCCCAAACTTAAAAGTCCCAAGTCAAAACTTTTCTATCTAGTGCCCGCTGCAAAATTTTCAGGAGCAAGTTATGGCAATAAAAGTTATGGAGATTGAGTTTGCCGAACAGATTAATCCGATTAGGCAACTCGAACAATACGAAGGAGTTCGGATTTTAGTTCGCTACCGGGGACGGCCTCTGGGCTGGGCTTATGTTAGTAACAATCCCTGGGAACAAACAATTTCCGCTGAGCGAGTGCGACAAACAATTCTGGATCAGTTAGGAAAAGAGTTGGTGCGATCGACTTTAGGAGAGCAGTTCGGCGCTGTTTCTGAAGCAGTGGCGGATCGCGACCTGCCGTCAATTAGCGTTGTCATCTGCACGCGCGATCGCACAGATTTGCTCAAAGGCGCTCTGGAAGCTCTGCTCGCCCTCGACTATCCGCACCGCGAAATTATCGTTATAGACAACGCTCCTGCAAGCAGCAGCACCGCTGAATTAGTCGCGCGATTGCCGGTACGCTACGTCAAGGAAGAACGGCCAGGATTGGACTGGGCGCGCAATCGCGGGATCGCGGAAGCGCGACATGAGATTATTGCTTTTACTGACGACGACGTGCGGCCCGATCGCGGTTGGTTGCGGGGTATTGCTTCGGCGTTTGCTGACCCAGAAATTATGGCCGTGAGCGGTTTAGTGGCGGCAGCCGAACTGGAAACCTTGCCGCAACAGCAATTTGAACTGATATACGGCGGAATGCTGCAACACCTCGACCGCCAGAAAACCGACGGTAGCAAGCTTTCTGTGCGGGAGTTGCTGTGGGCGAGCAAATACGGCGTGGGGGCGAATATGGCTTTCCGGCGGCAAGTTTTCGAGGCTGTGGGCAATTTTGACGTTGCTCTCGATGTGGGGACTGCAACTCGCGGTGGTGGGGATATTGAGATGTTTCATCGCATTTTGGCGAAGGGATACTCGACTTTTTATGAGCCGAGAGCTTTTGTGTGGCACTTGCACCGGCGCAGCGCCGAGGCTTTGAGCAAGCAGTTGCAGGATAACGGGCGCGGTTTTGGGGCTTATGTACTCACGTGCTATCGCAACCGCACTGTGCCGCGCTGGGAAATTTGGAAATTTGCTATGTTTCAGTGGCTTGGTTGGTGGCTGGTGCGCCGCTTGGGGGATCCGGGTTGGCTGCCGCGCAAGTTGGTAGTCAGCGAGTTGCTGGGAGCTCTCGACAGTCCTTTTGCTTACAGAAAAGCGCAGTTGCAGGCGCAGCATTTAGCTGAGATTGAGCCGGAAGAGCAGCTACAGTCCGAACCGCAGGAAGTCGCCGGAGGTGTGCGATGAAAAGTGTTCCCAGGCTGATTAACAGGCGCAAAATCGCTCATTTCTTCGATTTGCTGCGGGTATTGGTCGATCGCGATATGAAATTACTTTACAAGCGATCGGCTTTGGGGATTGCTTGGACTTTAATCAATCCGCTGTTGCAGTTAGCTGTATTTTCCTTTGTATTTCGCTCTGTTGTACCGATAAACATTCCGCAATTTTCTTCCTTTGCTTTCAGCGGTTTGTTAATCTGGAGTTGGTCTCAAACCGCATTATTTCAAGCAACGGGATTAATTACCAACAATAAAGCGCTAATCAGACAGCCGAATTTCCCCACGGCAATTTTGCCGGTAGTCACGACTATGACGGGGCTAATTCACTTTCTGTTAGCTTTGCCTGTGTTAATTATCTTTCTGGCAATTGATGGCGTTCAGCCGAGTGCTGTGCTGTTTGTGTTGCCGCTGCTGATGGTTATTCAGTTTATTTTGACAGTCAGTTTGGCTTATCCCCTCGCCGCTTTGAATGTCACTTTTCGCGATACTCAGCACACTTTGGGCGTAGTTTTGCAGATGCTGTTTTACCTGACTCCGATTTTCTACGACCTCAACAGTGTCCCGAAACAATTTCAGGCTTTTTATCAGTTGAATCCTATGGTGCCACTGCTGGGAGCTTACCGCGCCATACTGCTCAAAGGTACGCAGCCGGATTGGCTGGCGCTGTTAATTGTTAGCTTGGTTGTGGCTGCTCTTTTGCCGATCGGACTGGGAATTTTTAGACGGCAAAGCAATACTTTTGTGGAGGAATTGTAAATGCGTCAAGCTATTGTTGTCAAGGGTTTGGGGAAACGTTTCAACCGCTACTCTGCCGATCGACCTTATACGATTATGGCGGCCGCTTTGGCGGGTTTTCGGCAGATGAAACCGCAGGCGCGTTTTTGGGCCCTGCGGGATATCAATTTTACTGTTTCTCCCGGGGAAATGCTGGGAATTCTCGGCAAGAATGGCGCGGGAAAATCGACGCTGCTGCAACTTGTTGGCGGTATCGGCCACGCTCAAGAAGGAACTATTGAAGTTAATGGCAGAATTGGTGGTTTGTTGGATTTGGGTGCGGGTTTTCACTCGGATTTAACGGGCAGAGAAAATGTGTTTGTGGGTGCGGTGGTAGCCGGTTTGACTCGCCGGGAAGCGGCACGTCGGTTTGATGATATTGTTGAATTTGCGGAATTGCAACAGTTTATTGATAGTCCGATGCGGACTTACAGTACCGGGATGCAAATGCGGCTGGCTTTTTCGGTGGCGGTGCACACCGATCCAGAAGTGCTGTTAGTTGATGAACATTTGTCGGTTGGTGATGTGGCTTTTCAAAATAAATGTTTGAACAGAATCACCGAGTTTAAGAATCAAGGATGTGCGATTGTTTTGATTTCTCACAACGCGGCGCAAATTCATAAACTGTGCGATCGGGCTTTGTGGCTGAAATCAGGTGAAATCGTGGCTTACGGGGAACCAGAAGTGGTAGTCGGTCAGTATTTGTCAGAAATGCGCCCAGCCACCGAAAAACGCACTCCCATGCGTCCTCCTGAAATGACGACTACGGGTTCGCAACTGCGAATCAATGACAATCGCTTCGGTTCTTTGGAAGTAGAAATTACGGATGTTAAAGTGTTGCCGGATGATGAGATCAACAGTGGTGATCCTATTACTGTGGAAATTCATTATTCTGTACCGAAGCCAATTTCGGCTGCTATTTTTGGCGTGACAATTAGCCGGGAAGACGGTCAAAGTTGTTTTGATACTAATACTAATCAAATGGGCAGATTGCTGCCGCTGGCCGAAGGTAAAGGCAAAATTCGCCTGCACGTAGACAGGCTGGATTTAGGCAACGGTCAGTATTACGTGAATGCTGGGGTTTACGAGAAGAGTTTGGCTTACGCCTACGATTATCATTGGCACCTTTATCCGCTGTACGTGCGATCGACTGTAAGCCAAAAAACGATTCTTTGTCCGCCATACCGCTGGGAATTTGATGGCAAAATGCAGGTTGCGGATTTACCAGAACCAATCGAAAAAGTTCACGCCTTGAATAAGGATAATCCCGCCTATGCCAAGATTTCGACTCAGTTGAAAAATAAGCAGGAACCAGACTTTTTAATTATTGGCGCTCAAAAGTGCGGCACTGAACCTCTATCCGGCTATCTCGCCAATCACTTGCAAATTATCAAAGATGGTTCCCGCAACATTCACTTTTTTGATTTGAATTTTGAGCGGGGCGTTGATTGGTACAGCAAGCAGTTGACGCGCAGTGTGGCGGATGAGAAGGTGTTGCTGTGGGAAATGACTCCTTACTATATTTATCATCCGTTGGTGGCCGAGCGGGTTTACAAGTGTTTCCCGGATGTTAAGCTAATTGTAATGCTGCGAAACCCGGTAAAACGAGCTTGGCTGCACTATCATCTAGAAGTCGCGATCGGCTGCGAAAAGCTGGATTTTGAAAAGGCGATCGCTTCCGAGCCCGATCGCCTAAAAGGTGAAATTGAAAAGATCAAAGCCGATAAAGATTATTACAGTTTCAACCACCAACATTATTCTTATTTGTCGCGAGGAATTTATGTTGAACAAATCAGGAATTGGCTCGATTATTTTCCGAGGGAACAGTTGCTAATTCTCAAAAGCGAAGATTTTGAGGCAAATACCGATAAAGTTTTTTCGGAAGTGTTAGATTTCTTGGATATTAGTGCCATCGCCAGTAAAGAAGATGAGATTAATATGAGGGAGGATTACACCCAAATACCAGCAGCAATCGAACAACAATTGACAGATTATTTCAAACCTTACAATCAGGAACTTTCTGATTTGTTAAAACAGGATTTTACTTGGAGTTAGAATTGGCAGGTTGGGTTCAGAGAAGGAAACCCAACCCCTCAAAATATACCGTTAATTATAATTGCAAAATGTTATGAAACGCATATTTCTCCTGGGCTCGCCTCGCAGTGGCACAACAATTCTTCAAAGCTTATTAGCTGCTCATCCTGAAGTTATTTCTTTTCCGGAATCTAAGTTTTTTCACTATTTGCTATACGATCAGTTTGCGGGAAAGTTGCCACGTAGAATGGAAGCTTTTTTTAAGGATGAGATTAAACGTCCTGAACTTTTGAAAGATTTTGATGACAGCCAAACTGTGGAAGCTAAAGCTAGTTGGTTTGTGAAAGTTTTGGATGGTTTGGCGGCTGAACAAAAAAAAAGCATTTGGTTGGAAAAAACGCCGGAGCACATATATTTTATTGATGACATAGAGCGCTTTTTGCCGAATGCAAAATTCATACATATTTTGCGAAACGGTATGGATACAATAGCTTCTATGTATGATGCTACTAGGAATTTTAACGAATTGTGGGGCGCTGGTTGGGATTTAAACCACTGTATCTATCGCTGGGAACACGCGATGTTAACTAGCCACAAATATATTAATAAATATAATCATATATTAGTTAAATATGAGGATCTTTTAGATAACAAAACACAAATTTTAGAAAAAATTTGTCATTTTATGGGCATTGAATATGACGATACAATGCTCGTTAATTATCAAGAAAAAGCAGCCAAGCTAAGTTTAAATCTACCTTGGCATAAAGGAATTGAGAGAGATGTCAAAAGTAGTAACGTTCACAAATATCATAAAATTTTCACGCGAAATGAAATTAGATATGTTTTAGAGAAAATTCAGCGAGTCCAGGGTGAAATGGCGTGGAAAGTTACGGTGGAAGTGAGCGAACCAATTTCGGATATTTACGCTTTGCAAATATGCGATCGCCTGTGCTGTACGATCGAACTAGAAGGAATTCAACTAGGTATTATTGAATTGCCGATTTGCGATGGCATGGTTGCGGCTTCGGTTTTGGCGGATGCGGTTGCAGCCCAGTATGCTTGGCAAATTCTCGATCGCTTCTTTCAACGCAATCGCTGCGAAAAAGGCAATAAATTGTGGGAAACTTTGCTGGAACCATTGCACCCTAAACATGACTGGACGCTATTTATGCAAGAATTATGGGGGCGTCCGTATTGGCATTTGGAGGATTTCTACAATCCTGAAATAGCTGAGAAAGTCCCAACAATTACCATCGAAAAAGATTTGATTGCTGTAGAAGTTAGCGAGGAATTTGCTAATATAAAGGTTGATTTTTCTGAAATAAATGTGCTGGTGAAAGTAGGCGGCGTGGCTGTCGGTATTGTCACTGTTGCGGTGGAAAATAATTTTGTTTCGGCTCAAAAATTGCGATCGACAATTAATCGAAATATGGGTTTTGAGTTGTGCGTCGCCGCCGTGCGAGAAGCTTTGGTTGGAAAACCACTCAACGGCAAGCAGTGGCTAAGATCGCGCTTAGCCTCTTGTGTTCAACAAAGGTCTAATTTGCCCGACTCGTTCAATGCACCGGGTGCTGGGGGCATTTATCCCCAAAATGCGGTGATATTCGGCAGGCGATCGGGTGCGATCGGGACGAGTGTCAGCCGCCGCGCCTCACTCCCGGCGGCGGCGCTGCAGGAAATCGAGTCAGCCGCGGCAATCGCGGGGGAACCGACAATGCAAATTCCCCAAGAAAACGAGTTTCCAAAGCAAGTATTTTACGCACCGGAAATTATTGGCTCAAAATCTTCTTATCGGGAAGTTTCTCACTCGGTGAAACCTCAAGTTTTGGACAATCATAGCGTTACACAAAAACTCCCGATTCTCTCGTACCGCCGCATTTCTCCTGACGGTTTAGACGCAGTTACTCCCCAGATTTTTGAACAACAGTTACACAAGCTCAAAAATCTGGGTTATCACAGTGTGAGTTGGGAAAACTGGCGAAGCGCAAAACAGGCTAAAACTCCTTTACCCGGTAAAGCTGTATTGATGACATTTGACGGCGGCTATCTCGACTTTATCCAATATGCTTGGCCTGTGCTAAAACGCTTTGATTTTACAGGAACTGTTTTTATTGTAGCGGAGTCAATAGGCAAGACAAATAGTTGGGAAAAAGCCGAATTTAAAGAAGTGCCGTTAATGGGATGGCCGGAAATTTTGCAATTGCGGGATGCAGGGATTGAATTCGGTTCTATGTCTGCTACTCATCAACCTTTGACTGCATTGTCGCCGACAGAAATTGTGCGGGAGGCGGTCAAATCCCGTGCTATCTTGGAACAGGGATTAGAGAAATCTGTTAAATGCTTTGCTTATCCTTACGGGGATTTCGATCCCATTGTAGCGCATTTAATTGGAGCTAGTGGATATACTTTTGGTGTATCATATCAATTAAATTTTAGCAGTTTTGACGATTCTTTATTGTCGCTGCCGCGCATTCAAGTAACTACCGAAAATGCCTTAAAATTAGCTTAAGTTAGCTTAGTAAGGTGCGTCAATCAGCGAGATTTTTCCTCAATCAACAATCTCTCAACGGACGCACCTTACCAGTTAAATTTATTAATCAATTCCTTGATTTTTCGCTGCAAATAACCGCCCAACCCTCGGGAAATTTTCTCAAACTTATAATAAAATAAAATCTCCATAACATCTTCTGTGTTCATATACTTTAAATAAGAAATTATTTTATCGGTCAGTTCATCATTAACATCATCGATATACTTTCTCACTGCCAATCTTTCCGAAATATTCCATTTCCGCTCAAACTTGCGGTGCATTTCCATCTCATAATCCCGAAAATCTGAGATTTTTCCCTCCAAATACCTTTGAATATATTTCCCGGCGATTTGGGCACCATCCATCCCGTGTCTAATTCCTTCGCCACCCAAAAAATTTACTGTCGAAACACTATCGCCGATCGCAATTATATTATCCTTGCAATAAATATCATTCAAACCGCGACTGTACTTCAGCATTGAACCGTGTTTGTCAAGAATTTTATAATTTTTAGAATTCAGATATTCATCAATCAGTAAATCAATATATTTTTTCAGCGGTGGCAAATGCCTCAGCTTTTTCTGCTCTAAAAAAATTCGGGCAGCACCAACTTTCAGCCTGTTTTGTTCCATTGGAAATATCCAACAATAACCTTTAGGCATCCATTTATCACCCACAAATAAGATTAAATCGCTGCTGTATTTATTGTAAATTTCTGGCTCTAATTCAATTAAATATTCGATTCCGGTTCCCGACAAAAAATCGGGCTTATCATTCTCTTTTTCGTACATAATCGCCCTAGCAAAGCCAGTAGCATCAACCAATACTTTAGTCCTAACTTTGATAAGTTGACCGTCGGATAACTGTTTAAATTCGACTGTTGTTTCGCCGTTGCTTTGTGAATGTCCGGTGTAGCGATAACCCAGCCAAACTTCACCGCCAAATCGCTCAACTTCGCTGGCCAAAAATGCTCTAAATTTAGCAAAGTTGAGAACAACTCCCAAGCTTTCGGGAGACTCCCAAGTTTGACTGACTTTGCTGGTTTCAATAGTAAGTTTGTGCCAAAAGCTGCCGATAACGGATTCAGGTAAATCGAATTTAGAGATGGTTTCTAGAGGCGTCGCGGCGCTAGAAAAGTCATTTTTATTAAAATTGTCGTTTTGCTCTGCCAGCAAGACTTGGTGACCAGATTTAGCTAGTATTCTCGCGCAGTGTCCGCCTGCGGGACCTGCTCCTACTATTACTATGTCAAAACTTTTTACAGTCATCTTGCTTTTAACTCACTTCTAATGTCAAAACAGCCGCACACATATCAACTACTAATCGCCGAGTGTTCAGCCACTGGCGCTAGATTAAAATTTAAGGTACGATTTGGTTTCACGTTAGTCATTGTTTTTTCTGCCTTATCCTCAAGTCTTACTTCAATCCTGCTGCTCGGAACTCTAATGGTAAGGTGCGCTAGGCGCACCCTACAATTCTAGCTATTTACACGCTAACAGGAGACTGTTTGCGGCTGAATGTTGCTAAGATACGATCGCACATTTGCGACGGATTTAATCCCAAACTGGCAAATGATTGTTCAGGCGTTGCATGATCTACCAATGTATCGGGTACACCCAACCGCATCACTGGAACAACAACATTATTGTCCAACAAAGCTTCGGCTACTGCTGAACCAAAGCCTCCCATCAAACAGCCTTCTTCCATTGTGACAACTTTGCCGATTCGCTGTGCCAAAGGCAGGATTAATTCGGTGTCCAAAGGCTTGACAAAACGCGCATTGATCACAGTTGCTTCAATCCCGTGCTCGCTCAGCATCTCGGCGGTTTGCATTGCCGGATAAACCATTGAACCGTAACCCAATATCAGCAAATCGTCGCCGTTGCGGAGAATTTCGGCTTTGCCGATCGGCAATTCTTCCCAACCTTCCTCCATCAAAGGCACGCCGTAACCGTTGCCGCGCGGGTAACGCATGGCGATCGGGCCGCTGGTGTGGTTGATTCCTGTGACGACCATCCGCTGCAATTCTGCCTCATCTTTTGGTGCCATAATTGTCATATTTGGCAGACACCGCAAGAAAGAAATGTCGTACATTCCTTGGTGGGTGGGGCCGTCAGCGCCGACTATTCCGGCGCGATCCAAACAGAAGAAAACGGGCAAATTTTGGATACAGACATCGTGAATTATTTGGTCATACCCCCGCTGCACAAATGTCGAGTAAATTGCTACAACCGGGCGCATTCCTTCGCAGGCTAAACCAGCGGATAAAGTCACGGCGTGCTGTTCGGCAATCCCGACATCAATGTACTGTTTCGGCAGTTTTTCATGAAGTTTATCCAGACCTGTTCCGGTTGCCATTGCAGCGGTAATGCCGACAATTTTGGGATTATCTTCTGCTAGCTTTACCAGGGCGTGGGCAAAGACTTTCGAGTAAGCTGGAGGCTTGGGTTTAGTGGAGGGAATGCCTTTGCCGGTAGCTAAGTTAAAGGGATTTTGGGCGTGATATCCTACTTGGTCTTTTTCGGCGATCGCATATCCTTTGCCCTTCACCGTCACAACGTGAACCAACACCGGCCCTTGGATAGTATGAGCTTGTTTGAAAGTGGTAATTAACTCTTCCAAATTGTGTCCATCTACCGGGCCCATGTAAGTAAAGCCCAATTCTTCAATTACTGCTCCAACTTTCGAGACTGCTAAGCGTTTCATCCCTTCTTTGAGGCGTTCCATTTCTGGAGTAAAAGTTTCGCCAACAAAGGGAATGTGTTTGAATTGTTCCTCTAAGTTATCTTTGAGAAACTGCACTGGTGGCGACAATCGCATCTTGTTCAAATAGCGGGTAATTGCGCCGACGTTGGGGGAGATTGACATCTCGTTGTCGTTGAGCACAACTAACAAATTGGTTTTCGGCATATGGCCCGCGTGGTTGATCGCTTCGAGTGCCATGCCGCCGGTCAATGCGCCGTCGCCGATGACTGCTACAGTTTTAAAGTTTTCCCCCTTGAGGTCGCGCGCCATCGCCATTCCTAACGCTGCGGAAATGCTTGTGGAAGCGTGGCCGGCGCCGAAGTGGTCAAATTTGCTCTCGCAGCGCTTGAGATAGCCTGCAACGCCGTCTTTTTGGCGCAGGGTGTGGAAGTGGTTGTAGCGACCGGTTATCAATTTGTGAGGATAAGCTTGGTGGCCGACATCCCAAGTAACTTTGTCGCGATCGAGGTCGAGTGTTTGGTAGAGTGCTAAGGTCAGTTCGACTACACCCAATCCTGGGCCGAGGTGGCCGCCGCTAGCGGCTACAGTTTCTAAATGCTTTTCTCGAATTTGTCGGGCAATTTGTTCGAGTTGATGAATCGAGAGGCCGTGTAATTGGTTTGGGTGAGTCAGTTCGCTGAGATGCATATTTTAAAATCTTGCTCCTGTGAATCAGGACGAATCCTTAACAGATATAGGTTGTGCCTGCGAGGTTGAGTACGCGCAAACGTTAGAATAGTTTAACGGTTATTTGAGAAAAACTGTTAGGCGTAAGATTTTTGTTATTTTTAGCCTGGTAATTATAGTTAATAAATTGTGCGCCGTCAATATAAAAAAAGCTTATGTTGTTAGTTCCTAATCGCTAATTGTTAGCTGCCTGGAGATTATTAAGCATTTTTAACTACTTTTTGTAGTGATGGCTGACTTTTTAGCCCTCTTATTTCTGCAAGCAGACTATGATACCAAATCATTAACTGTGATGGAGCATCTCATATTTGTAAAAACACTTCTTCTGGCTCCTGCCTTCTGCCTCTTTTTTTCTACCTTCTGCCTCCTGCCTCAAAACTCCAATTTCTAGCTTGGCTGCTTTCCTTGAGATGATCCCACTGTGATTTACATAGCATAGCTGATGTCAAGTCATTGGTAACAAGTTAGAAATGAGTAGATTTTGTCAGCCCCTCTAAGTGGATAAAAAATTAACTAATAATGATAATTAAAAAAGCGGAAAGGTTGGACTAGCCCAATTAAGGCGAGGATCGTCAATAAATTGTCAAATAGTTTTCACAGGTCCGCGAGAAAATTATCTAATACCAAATCCGGGTTAATGACCTCTAATTGATGACGACCGGGGCCAAAAGCAGCCATACGATCGCGCAAGGGACACCGAAGCTATGCAAAATATTCACTTGTTTATCAACTGTCAAGCGAGCTGTATTTATTGAAGTTGGTGACAATTTTTCTTCAATATTTGCCTCAAAGGTTCTATTTTTTGAGAGTACACAAGCGAGTGAAGTTTCCGCAGGGTTATCATCAGGGGTAAGGGGTAACGTTTCCCGGATTTGGTATTATAAAACGATAAAATTGACGAGTAATTGAGCGATTGTGTAGGTAAGCTCACATCTGAACGATTCTCGCTCGCACAGGCTTTCCCGCTTGTTCCACAAAGAGTAGATTTTCTTGTGAAACGGGTCCCAGATCCCGTTCATAAAAGGCTTATTGAAAATGGTGCAACATCTCAGTAAGTAAAAATGGGTGCTAGCCGAAAAACCAACCGCGACCACGCAAAAAAAAACTTACAGGCCAATCTTGGAAGAGAAGATCAATGAGCTCTACCAGAAAGCATTCAATTTACACTGGGAAATTTTTCCCGAATTTGGATAGTAGATAGCTGCGACTCTCGAAGCATTTTTTTGTAAGCTCAAAAGCCTAGAAGATTTACCACAAGGGCCGTTGGTCGGAAAGAAAGAACACGGGGACTGAAGTCCCCCGCGTCGCTTCCCTCTGGAATCTGAAGACGCGATCGTTTCCCGCATCCCATATTACTTTTATGAAAGGTTCTGCTTAATTCAATCTCCCTTACTCCGGTGATGGCAAAGGAGTTTCCCCTTCTTCGGGCGGCGGAATTTCCGCAGGAGTCGATTCGGGGGACGGCGAGGGACTCTCGACCCCGGGCGACGGAATTTCCGCAGGAGTCGATTCGGGGGACGGCGAGGGACTCTCAGCTCCGGGCGAGGGACTCTCCGAAGGACTTGGGGCGGGAGTTTCCGGCGGTGGCGGAAGTGGTGCGGGATCTGGCTGGCGGCTTTGGAGGCTTTGCACCCACAAACCTAAACCGCCGCCGGCTAATATCAGCCCCAACACCCCCAGTAGGGGCAGTGGCAGCTTGGATCGGCGTTTTTGAAGGGGTTCCGGGGCGGGGGAAGTTTCGGGGTACAACAACTGTTTGGACGATTCTGAAAGCTGAGATTCTGGAATCCTCCCGGACTTCTGGAGGGACCGCGGCAGGGACGGCGGCAGCGACACCGAGGCGGACGCTGGCGCTGACGCCGGCGCTGACGCCACCGCCGGATCGAACAGTACCAATCTCTCAGGCGACATCCGACAGTGAGTGGCCACCACGGAGGTGTTGTCATAACCGTTTTTCTCGTTGGCGAGACGAATCCAAGACTGAACCGCGGCTTCCAAAGACATTTTGCCCTCAAGCACTTCTGGGCCGTAATTCTCCCAAGATTTCTCTACCCAGTCGTTGTCGCTCAAACCGTCGGAACACAGCAGCAGTAAGCCTTCCTCTTCGACAATAAATCGCTGAATCGTCGGGCGCAGGAAATCGCCGTCCCGCGTTCCCAAAGCTTGAGTCAGGGCTCCTGCATCGGCTCGCAGTTGAGTCTCCCAGTATAAACAATGTCCTAGCTCGACTTCCCTTGAGGCTACGTCGTCGTCCACAGTCAGCCGCTGACAGTAATTTTTGCCAATCCAATAAGCGCGGCTGTCTCCAACATTGACCAAATAAAGTTCGTGGCTGTTATTCGATGGCAAATCCTCGGAAATTTTCACTTTTTGAGGCAACTGGAGGGCCATCACCAAAGTCGTCCCCATCCGCTGCCGCAACTCTTTTCCCTGCTCATTATTTTGAGCGGAAATCACATTATTCACAACTCTGACTATTTCTTCGAGTTGCTTAATTACCATTGCTGGCGTCATCAACTCTTCTTGTTGAGCAATTTCTGCGAGCAAATTTTGGATTAAAGCTTTCAGGGACTGCACGGCTAATTGACTGGCAACTTCTCCTCCTTCGTGACCTCCAACCCCGTCGCAAACCATTGTCAAGTAAGGAATTAATTTGTCGTTCCCTGAAGTTTTGCTAGATTGAAAATCAGTAGCAATCGGATAGCAACTGTCTTCATTTTGGGAGCGTTGCGGCCCGGTATCGGTCATGCCGACTACTTCTAAGTGCAGAGGCAATTGAGCGGCTTGTTCTAATAGTAAATCGTTTAGTTCCAGGGCGATCGCGTCGAAATTCATGCTGCTGCGGCGCATAAACTGACAAATCTCTCCGAGTCTCGACTGCACCTCGGCTTGCGCTGATTCCACCAAACCTGACCACACATCTCCCAAATCCCGCAGCGTCGGTACAAAATTGCCCCGGTGCAGTTCCAGCAGGCGTACCCGCCAACCTTCCACGCGCAAATTTTCCGGTACCAGCAAACTCGAAGCGACTCCCTGTTCCGATAGCGGCGCCCACAGTTGGAGCATTTGCCACAGCCAGTAAACTTGGCGCGCGGCGCTTGTCCCCGACCAAGCTTCTAAAATAGAAGGATACAGGCGACCGAAATTATTGATGGGCACATTTTCCAACAAGAGCACGTCTGTCGCTTCCGGTGCTTCCCCCAAGGAAGAAAAACCGTATACTTCCGGCGTATGCAGCCGTTGGGGATACAAATGCAGGTAAGGCATAATGCTATCCGGCAGTTGTTCAGGGACGCTGGGAGGCAAAGCTGGACGGCTGTCGAGCCAGATTTGAGGTGCAATGACAAAGTATCGATCGGCTATTACCTTACCCGTCGGCACTTCCTCGGCTGCTTGTCCCACCACCCACACATAGCGATAAATTAAATCCGTTTCGCACGCTGCACAGTGCTGGCGGCCAAAGGTATTGCGGGGATCGGCACAGCTAAGATTCGGGCAATAAATGGGTTCGGAGAAACTGCTGATCATATCGAAATAGTTTGTGTAAAAACATTCTGAAGATATATAATTCGCAACCTCAAATTCATGAGCTTGAGAATAAACTGATTTTAGCCCCTATCAATTTCTTAACTGCCTTTGGGCCCCTAGAAATTGTAGTTTCTGCCAGTCTGCACCGGCTTAAATTGTAATTTAAGTTACTAAACTCTGACTTGGAGTACGGTAGAAGCCTCAACCTGATACCGTGGCGCGAAAAATCGCTCTGAGGGCCAGCAAGTCGCAAACCCTTGCAGAGTCAGTTGTTTGCATTTCTTAAATCTTAAATTTCCAATCTAAGATCTAAATAGTATCACCTATTCTTTTTATGATCTTGACTCCGACGCTCCTTTGGCTGCTAGCTGGGTCTTTGCTGTGTTTGGCAGAGCTATTTCTCCCGACTGCTTTTGTCGCTTTTATGATGGGACTGAGCGCCTTCGCCGTAGCTGGATGCTCTCTAGTTCTACCTTACGTTAATTTACAAATATTCCTGTGGATGGTATTTTCGACAGTTTTTGTGCTGCTGTCTCGGCGGTTGATACCAAAAGGCAAGGCAAGGGCGATCGCAGATTCTCAGGAAGCAAAAACTTTGACAGAAATTCCCCCCGGAGAAGCCGGCCGAGTCATTTATGAGGGGAATTCTTGGCAAGCTCGCTGCGAAGACACGAAGGCCACTATCCCCCCCAACCAAAACGTAATTGTCGTGGGACGGAAAGGCACTACTCTAATAGTTTTGCCAGAAAATTTATTGCATTCTTAAACAAAATGCGTAATTAATCACAGGCAATTAGTAGTTAGTCATCAGTCATTAGTCAACATTTAACAGGCAACACTCAACACTCAACATTTAATAGGAGGCGACCGTGGAACAAATTTTTTTACTCGTATTTTTAGCTTTAGGCGGCTCAGCCCTCGCAGGTTCCGTCAAAATTATCAATCAGGGAAATGAAGCATTGGTGGAAACTTTAGGTAAATACAGCGGTAAGAAACTGGAACCGGGTTTGAATTTTGTCAAGCCGTTTCTCGATCGCGTCGTGTACGAGCAAACAATTCGGGAAAAAGTCTTAGATATTCCTCCGCAAGCTTGTATTACCCGCGACAACGTTTCCATCACCGTTGATGCTGTCGTTTACTGGCGCATTGTAGACTTGGAAAAAGCTTGTTACAAAGTAGAAAATCTCCAGTCAGCAATGGTAAATATGGTGCTGACTCAAATTCGCGCCGAAATGGGTCAACTGGATCTCGAACAAACCTTTACTGCTCGTTCTCAAATTAATGAAATTTTGCTCAGAGATTTAGATATTGTTACCGATCCTTGGGGAGTGAAAGTAACGCGGGTAGAATTGCGCGATATTATCCCTTCTAAAACTGTACAGGAATCGATGGAATTGCAGATGGCAGCCGATCGACGCAAGCGGGCGGCAATTCTGACATCTGAGGGCGAACGCGAGTCAGCAGTTAACAGCGCCAAAGGTAAAGCTGAAGCGCAAGTTTTGGATGCAGAGGCGCGCCAAAAAGCGACTATTTTGGAGGCGGAAGCTCAACAAAAGGCGATCGTCCTGAAAGCTCAAGCAGAACGCCAAAGTCAGGTTTTGAAAGCTCAAGCTACTTCTGAGGCCTTGCAAATTATCGCCAAAACTCTGCAAAATGACCCCACTGCCCGGGAAGCTTTACAATTTTTGTTAGCTCAAAACTATCTGGATATGGGTCTAAAAATTGGCACCAGCGACAGCAGCAAGGTGATGTTTATGGACCCGCGCAGCATTCCCGCGACGCTCGAAGGAATGCGATCGATCGTGGGCGAAGGTAATAATAATGAGGTTAAAAAGTAGTCTTAGCTAGAATGGGCAATTGAAAGAGACTGGTAACTCTGTATGAGGGATGAAACTCCTCATACAGAGTTAGCATTAATAGCAAAAGTGATTGTGTCATCACGCGCACCACATTATTAAATAATCGGCGTTGCTGAATTAAGATATTATTGATTTTGAGAGCAATTTACAAAAAATAATTTAACACCAGTCATATTCTATGAAATGTCCTGAATGTAAGTCAACTCACATCAATAAAAATGGGCGAAAAAAAAGTAAGCAGAACTACCTGTGTGTTACCTGTGGCAGACAATTTATAGACTGCTATCAACCTCACAGAGGTTATGCTCAAGAAGTGAAAGACGAATGCCTAAAAATGTATGTTAATGGCATGGGTTTTAGGGAGATTGAAAGAGTCAAAGGTGTACATCATACGACAATTATGAATTGGGTCAAACAACTAGGATAACTCACGGGGAGCATCTCATATTTGTAAAAACACTTCTTCTGGCTCCTTCCTTCTTCCTCTTTCCCAGCAGCAAGAGAGCCTCGGCGCGTCGGGCCTCAAAACTCCAATTTCTAGCTTGGCTGCTTTCATTGAGATGCTCCCGACTCACGCCCAGAGCACCCTTCTCATTTAAAAGGCTTTCGGGCCTGTTCCACAAAGAATGAATTTCTTGTGGGTGGGATGTTATAGCCAGCCCATAAAAGCCTTATTGAGAATGATGCAAAATCTCAGGTTTCACCCTTTTTAAATTGGCTAACCGCCTCTTGAAATCGCCTGATATCTATTTAAACATCGATATTCAGGCAACTTCTCTTCGCCGTCAACCTAATAACTCGACACAGTTAAAACGATCGCCTCCCTATCTCCCAACACCAAACCATACTCCAAACCCTCAACAACCGCTTGATAAGAAGCATCCAAAATATTACCAGAAACCCCCACAGTTGTCCAGCGGTCTTGACCGTTGCTAAACTCAGCCAAAACGCGAGTTTTAGCAGAAGTTCCCGCACATCCGTCTAGAATTCGTACCTTATAATCGGTTAAGTTAAAATCAGTAATTGCAGGATAAAAATTCCGCAAAGCCTTCCGCAAAGCCGCATCAAGTGCGGAAACAGGCCCGTTTCCTTCCGCGCATTCGAGAATATCTTGACCGTTAACAGTCACTTTCACCGTTGCTAAAGAATTAACTGTTTCCTCCTTACCTTTATCGCAGTGAACTTGAAAACCTTTGATTTCAAATAAATGCTTGCGCTTTCCCAAAGCCTCTCGCATTAACAATTCAAAAGAAGCCTCAGCACCCTCAAATTGATATCCCTGACTTTCCAAATTTTTCAATTTTTCCAGAATTTGGCGGCAAGCAGGATTTTTGCGATCGAGATCCATGCCAAAAGTGCGAGCCTTCGCCAAAACATTGCTCAAACCCGCTTGATCGGAAATCACAATTCGCCGCCTGTTGCCAATTTTTTCCGGTTCCAAATGTTCGTAAGTTAACGGATTTTTCTCAACAGCCGATACATGAATTCCACCTTTGTGAGCAAAAGCCGAAAGACCGACAAAAGGAGCACGATCATCGGGAGCAAGATTGACAATTTCACTAATCGAGCGACTTACTTGAGTTAATCTCACTAATTGCTCGTCTTCAATGCAATTCTGACCCAGCTTTAGCTGAAAGTTAGGAATCAAAGAACATAAATCGGCATTACCGCAGCGTTCGCCGTAACCGTTTATAGTTCCCTGTACCATCCTCACTCCTTCCCGCACAGCAGCCAAAGCATTAGCAACCGCAACTCCAGAGTCGTTGTGAGTATGAATTCCTAATTGTAAAGATTTTTGTCTATTAGTTCCTAAAGATTCTAAAACATCGCGAACCACCTCACTAATTTCGTGAGGCAAAGTACCGCCGTTAGTATCGCAAAGCACCAGCCATTCTGCACCGGCATCGTCGGCTACTTCTAAAGTTTTAATAGCATAATCTCGATTGTTTTTGTACCCATCAAACCAGTGTTCGGCATCGTAAATAACGCGCCTTCCCTGACTCCGCAAATATTGAATTGTATCTCGAATCATCGCCAGATTTTCTTCTAGCGTGGTCTTCAAACTTTCAATAACGTGCAAATCCCACGACTTGCCAAACAGCGTCACCCAGCGAGTACCGGCGGACAAAATAGCCTGCAACATTTCATCATTAGCTGCCGTAGTTCCCGGCCGCCTAGTCGAACAAAAAGCTACAACTTCTGCTTGAGTTAGGGGCTGTTCTTTGAGTCGCCAAAAAAATTGTACGTCTTTAGGATTCGCCCCCGGCCAGCCGCCTTCAATAAAGGGAATTCCTAAACTGTCTAACTGTCGAGCAATTCGCAGTTTGTCTTCGAGAGATAAGGAGAGTCCCTCACACTGAGCACCGTCTCGCAGCGTGGTATCGTAGATCCAGAGCCGATTTGTCATGGGAAATTGCGATCGAGAAATTGGTAATATATCACTTACCATATTAGATGAATATATTTGAATTTAATGCCATAATATATAGGAAAATTAACATAAATCTAACTGGGGTAAATTGCTGTGGTCAAGGTAGAAGCGCAAGGCAAAACATTTGAGTGCGATCGCGGAGCGAATCTCCGTGAAGTATTGCTCAAAAACGGCATCGATCTCTACAACGGCAACGCCAAAGTCATCAACTGCCACGGCCTCGGCACTTGCGGCACCTGCGCTGTCACCGTCGAGGGCGAAGTTTCCGAGGCCCAGTGGCGCGAAAAAGCCCGACTTTCGGTTCCTCCCCATTCTCCCGCCTCCAACCGCCGTTTGTCCTGCCAAACCAAGGTTTTAGGCGATATTAAGGTGACAAAATATGACGGTTTCTGGGGTCAAGGTTGTGAAACTGTCTGGAAACCCCAAGCATAGATTTTTTGTTAAGGAAGGCAGATAGGACGATCGCCTTGCCAGATAATCTGTAAGACTTGCATAATAATTCTAACTGTAAGGTGTGCTTAGCACACCTTACTCTAAAGAAACCCGAGAGGTCAAAAAAGCCAGAAAGTCCATATAAAAGTTAATGAATTCATCTAAAGATATTCTGATTATTGGCGGCGGAATAATTGGTCTTTCGCTAGCAGTAGAACTGAAATTGCGAGGGGCATCTGTCGCAGTTCTGACCGCCGATTCTAAACAACCGACGGCCAGGGCTGCTGCGGGAATGCTTGCCCCGCAAGCCGAACGAATTCCCCCGAGTCCGATGCTGGATTTGTGCTTGCAAAGTCGCGCACTGTATCCTGCCTGGGTAGAACGGCTAGAGAATATTACTGGATTGAAAACGGGATATTGGCGATCGGGAATTCTCGCACCAGTTTGTCAAAACGAATCTCAAGAAAAGCCGCTTTTGTCAAACCTTAATTATCAATGGTTGGACAGAGATACTGTTCGCCAGCACCAGTTTGGATTAGGTCAAGAAGTAATTGGCGGTTGGTGGTATCCTGACGACGCTCAAGTAGACAACCGCGCTTTATTTCGGACGCTTCAATTTGCCAGCAAAGAATTAAAAATTGATATTATTCAAGGCACTGCAGAGGAAATTGTTCGGCATAAAAAACGAGTTTTTGGAGTGGAAACAACGGCAGGAAAATTACAAGCTGACCGTTATGTTTTGGCTGCTGGTCCTTGGTCTGAGAAATTATTGGATATTCCTGTTTTTCCAAGAAAGGGACAAATGCTGTCAGTATGTGTACCAGAAGATTGTGGAGTTATCCAGCCCCTACAAACCGTTCTATTCGGGACTGGCATTTATATTGTGCCACGTCAAGATGGCAGAATTATTATTGGTGCAACTAGCGAAAATGTTGATTTCACGCCGGGAAATACGCCTGCGGGAATCCAAAGTTTGCTAGCAGGAGCGATTAAGTTATATCCCGAATTACAAAATTATCCAATTCTGGAGTTTTGGTGGGGATTTCGGCCAGCTACTCCTGATGAATTGCCGATTTTGGGTGGTAGTGCTTGGGAGAATTTGACATGGGCGACGGGGCATTACCGCAATGGCATTTTGTTGGCTCCGGTGACGGCTAAATTGTTGGCTGATTTGATTGCGAATCAGAACTTAGATCCGTTATTGGCTGCTTTTCATTATTCGAGGTTTGGACCTTCAGCACTTACTTGAACCTATATAGGTTGGGTGCAGCATACCTTACTGCTATAATAGGCGCATTCCACCATTTTTTGGTAACTCTGGAATTAGTTCGCATCCTGTTTTTTGGGTTGGTTTAATTCCCTGCATTTAGCGGCAGCCAAATCGTAAGCATTTTGGTAATCGCTACCGCCTAACATCAAATCGCCGTAATATTCATAAGGTTGATTGCCATAAATCGGCAGCGGGTCGTCTTCAGGATAATCTTCTTTTGATTCTTCTAGGATTGCTTTGAGTTTCTTGACGCTGAAGCGCTGGACTGGGAAGTAATGAATGTCTTGAGCGATGAAACCAAGATGGGGAAAGGTTGGGTCAACAATTCGCTCATCGAGTTCAATCCAGCTATATTCGATAGGTTTATATGGCACTCCCGGCACGGCTAAAAAGCCTTGAACATAAATCGCGCCCTCGGTGGCTAACGCTGCTTTACAAGCGTTGTCAAAGCAGTTTTTACGGTTGCTTTTGATGCGAGCGGCCATTTCAATAGAAAGCGTCTCATCTAATAGTTCGGTCATAACCCATTTCTAATCGCGTGTGCGATTAGATTGTAGCAAATCAAAGCTATCTCCGAGCACAAAAAACGCAGGCAATTGCGATCGCTCCTCAAATTCTATTCTCAAGGAGTTGAGCCAAAATCCTCTGCGCTTCTGGATGTTGTGTCAGCTTTGGTTTCCGAGATGGGTCGTTTGTCGATCGCCCCTATCGCCCGCCAATAAAAAGTTTTCGCCCGTAGCCCAACTTTTGAACCTGCGATCGAGTTGGGCTAGAACCCGGTACAGTAAAGTGTGGCACAGACGATGCAAGCAAAAATAGTGGCATAAATTACTGGATGGCGTGCAACCAACCAATGATATTCATACCTTCCGGTGCAGCGATTTGTTCGGCTGTTGAAAGGCTTCACAGTTTTTTCTGTAAACAAAGCAGACTTGTGATAACCTCATAAATGTGCAAAAATCGGTTCCAACAAAAAAACCTTTGGAAGAAACGGGGAAAGTCCGGCGTAAATCCGCCCCTGTCCCGCAAATGTGATGAGATTATACAGTCTCTACGGTTCCGCATCACTTGTAATTCCTAACTGAATTATCGCTAACAGATTATCTGTAACGACCGTCAAGAGAGCTATCCGCTATCTCAATTTTGCTTCAAATCATTGCGACATACCATCCCATCCAAGAAATTATTCTGCTAACAAATGATGGTCAAATAGAAATCGATTTTCTGCAACAATTAGCAATTACTCTTACCGTTTGTTAGGAGCAAGTACGTCAATGCTGGGATTAATTTCAGCTTGACGAAACCATCCAAATGAGGAGCTAATGAACTACATATTATTAGCAGGTTTGTCAAGTATGGGCAAAATTCCAACCGCAATTCACCCGCTTACCTGCAATAAAACAATGCCAAAAATACCCACCCTATCCTGATGCTAAGCGAAGCACTTATCCACACACCATAGACATACTGAATGAAAAACGCGATCAAAAAGTCGGATTTTGTGCTAGCTCCTTATATGAAGAGCAACAATTTGAAAGCTAGTTGCCAAATACTCAATACAGTGATTCCTTATATACTGTTATGGTTTTTAGCCTTTAAAGCTGCTGCCATTTCTGTATTCCTGCTGCCGCCGATAATGGTGTTGATGACACTTTTTTCAGGACGTTGTTTCTCTTTGATGCACGATTGCGGACACTATTCTCTTTTTAGTTCCAAAAAAGTCAATCGCATTATGGGTTTTCTGCTAGGTATCATCAATGCGATTCCTCAGTATCCGTGGTCGAGGGGACACGCTTATCACCACAAACATAATGGTAATTGGGATATGTACCGAGGCCCTTCGGCGTTGATATCCATCGAAAAATTTGCGGCGCTAAGTCCCTTTAGGCAAAAGATCTATCAGTTACTCAGACACCCATTGATGCTGTTTCCCGGTGGTTTTTTCTATCTAATTATTAAGCCACGAATCGCCCTAATCTTGGGAATTACTGGTTTTATCCAACATATTTTTGCTTGTCTCAATCAAGATTTAAGCATGGGTTTATCTGCAATCATTGCTTCTTATAAATCCAAACATTGGTATACGACGGCTGAATTTTGGGATTTACTGTTCAACAATATTTGTGTTGTTGCTAGCTGGATTTATCTGAGCAACTTACTGGGATTGGGCTTTTTCTGGAGTGTTTACTCAATTGTCATGACCTGTTCAGCAGCGATATTTATCTGTATTTTCTTTGTACAGCATAATTTTGACGGTTCCTACGCTCATAAAGCCGAGGGTTGGGACTATCTTCTTGGCGCAATTGAAGGCAGTAGTTACCTAAAATTACCAAATCTTCTCAATTGGTTTTCGGCTGATATTGCTTACCACAATATTCATCATCTCTCTGAGCGAATACCTAACTATAATCTTCAAGCTTGTCACAATGCTAATATTCACCTGCTGGCTAATTCAAAATCACTGACCATTCGCGATATTCCTGACTGCTTCAAATTCATTCTTTGGGATGCTGCTTCAGATAGTCTGCAATCGATTAAATTTTTTCAACAACAAGAAGAAATTCCATTCAGTAAAGTAGCTCATTAAAGTCGGTTTGCAATAAATTTGGTGGCTTTTTTATCACCAAAATCCTAGGATTAGGGATGCAGTTAGTGGGATAAGTTTCAACCCTAACTTTCCTAGTTAAGTAGGTGGTTACAAATAAACATTAGATGGGGAGGGCGGGTTTAGGCGGGAGCTATACTAGCAGCCAGTTTATTCTGACAAACCCCGCCCTTCTAGTCACCAGTTTATTTGCACCTACCTATTTATCTATGGTCTAACTCTAGATAACTCAAAGTATCGGTCACTGGTCAGTGCAGCAATTCCTCTAATTTTTGCTGGTTCCACAAATACTGATAAAGCCCTGTTTCCCCTACCAATTCAAGGTGAGTGCCGCTCTGAACTATTTCTCCCCTATCCATCACAAAAATGCGATCGGCACTAGCCGCCGCCGACATTTGATGCGAGATAAAAATTACCGTTTTGCGATCGGTTCCCGTTGCCAAGTTTCGCAAAATGTCGGTAGCCGTTTGATTGTCAACGCTGGAAAGAGCGTCATCCAAAATTAACACCGGGGCGTCAACTAACAAAGCGCGAGCAAGTGCCGTTCGCTGCCGCTGTCCGCCGGATAAAGTAATGCCGCGCTCGCCGACAACTGTTTTGTACTGCTGCGGAAAGTTGAGGATTTCGGCGTGAATTTGCGCTTGTTTGGCTGCGGCTTCAATCTCCGGCTGTTCCGCTAAAGGGTTTCCGTAGCGGATGTTATTCTTGATGGTAGTGCCGAACAGAAAACTTTCTTGCGGAACGTAGGCGATCGCCCCGCGCAATTCGGTCAATTTTACCTTGGTAATATCCTGTCCGTCTACAAATAACTGACCCGGATCGATATCGAGCAAGCGTGGCAGCGCATTAGCTAAAGTTGATTTTCCAGAGCCGATCGCCCCAACAATGGCGACAGTTTCTCCCGGTTTTATGGTAAAATCAACATCTTTAAGCGCGGGTATCTTAGCGCCGGGATAAGTATAATTTAGATGGCGGGCGACAATTTCGCCTTTGACTGGAGTTGCCAGTTCAACTGCATCGGCAACATCCTTAATTTGCGGTTCCACCGTCAGAATTGATTCGATGCGATCGACACTCACCTCTCCCCGCTGGTAAGCAGTAATTGTGAAACCCAACAGCGCCGTCGGAAACACCAAACGCTCGACATAAATCAGCAACGCCACAAAATCGCCAATGCTAATTTGACCATTAGCAATTGCCCCGCCACCAGCAGAAAGCAGCACCAACAAACTGATGCTTGCCAAACCGCCCAGCAGCGGAAAAATAAAGTTTCTAGTTTTTGCTAATTCCAAATTTGCTGATAGCAACTGTGCGTTTGAATTGCGAAAAGCTCGGCGTTCGTTTTCTTCTTGAGCGTAAATTTTAATTACGGAAATCCCGCTCATATCCTCCTGAATCAAATCGCTCATCGCCGACAATTCCTCTTGCACGGCTAACTGTTGGATGCGAAGTTTGTCGCTAAATAACTGAACCAAAACTAACATTAAAGGATAAACGGCGATCGCCAACAGCGTCAGCCTTACATTAATCCCCAGCATCACCGGCAAAGTCAAAGCATAGGCAAATGCCGTATTCGCCAAACTCAGCACCGCAAACCCCACCAAGCGCCGAATATTGTCCAAATCGGAAGTAGCGCGGTTAATTAAATCTCCTACCGTATTGGCTGCAAAATAAGACGGTTCTAATGTTAATAAATGATTAAATATTTGCTGTTTGAGGTCAAATTCGACTTGACGCCCGACGCCAAACAGCAAAATCCGCGACGCCATCCGAATTACCCACATAATTGAGGCGAGGATCAGAATTAGTGCCACGAAGTTGAAAACTTGGTCAAATTTAGTCGCAACTTGGAGAGTGTCAACTGCATTCCGAATCAGCAGGGGAATGTAAACGCCCACAGCATTGACAACTAATAGCGAAAAAACGCCCCAGAAGGTGGGCTTCCAGTGCGGGCGCATATAAGAGCCGAGTTTTTGCAGTCGAGAATAACGAGCCATGTGTTAGTGCGTAATTTGAGATTAATTGAGGAAAGGAAGAAGGTTCGGCAACGGATTTTGTAACGGATATAACGGATGCAAGGAACAAGGAACAAGGAAGAATGAAGAAGTCCGAGGGAAGGCGCAATCTTCAAGCTCATGTTTCAGCAATTAAGAACGTCCTAATAGTCTTGGCGGTTGCTATAGAAGGTAGAAGTTGGAAAAAATAATAGAAGCTCTATCGAAAGGTAGATGACCGCAAACTCAAGTTAAGAAATTTTTAATAAAAATTCTGCTTTGGGATAACGTGCCATCAAAATTAGGTTTTGGTATTAACTAAAACCTGATTATATCGATATGTAACAAACCCCATTATATCTGTGGGAACACGAGATCTGTGGGGACACGGCAATGCCCTGTCCTTAGCCACCCGGAACGAGCTCGCCCAAATCCCAATCCGTCCCCCCAATCCCCCACACCGTCGAGGCGCGCTACAATCAAAAATCGATCGACTTAGCACTCAGCCTCAGAGAGTGCTAAATTTGCTAATGTAAGCGATTGGAGACAAACATGACCAAAATAGTTGCATTTAGCGACAAATCTCGGCGGGCACTAGAACGCGGCGTCAATCAACTCGCCGATGCTGTCCGCATCACCTTGGGCCCGAAAGGCCGGAACGTCCTATTGGAAAAGAAATACGGCAGTCCCCAAATTGTTAACGACGGTATCACCGTTGCTAGGGAGATCGAACTCGAAGACCCCCTGGAAAATGCCGGCGCTCGCTTAATTCAAGAAGTCGCCTCCAAAACTAAAGATATCGCAGGCGACGGCACAACAACCGCAACGGTTATAGCTCAATCCCTCATTCGCGAAGGTTTGAAGAATGTCGCTGCAGGCGCCAACCCAGTCGCGCTGCGCCGGGGTATTGAAAAAACGATCGCCCACTTGGTGCTGGAAATCGAGAAATTGGCCAAACCCGTCGAAGGAAGCGCCATTGCTCAGGTCGCCACTGTCTCCGCCGGTAACGACGAAGAAGTCGGCGCCATGATTGCCCAAGCAATGGAAAAAGTCACGAAAGACGGCGTAATTACTGTTGAAGAGTCGAAATCTCTGACAACAGAATTGGAAGTTGTCGAAGGGATGCAGTACGATCGCGGATATCTTTCTCCGTATTTCGTCACTAACGGCGATCGCATGGAAGTTGATTACGAAAACGCTCGCATCCTGATTACCGACAAAAAAATTAGCTCCATTCAAGAACTAATTCCAGTTCTCGAAAAAATCGCCCGCACAGGTCAACCGCTGCTAATTATCGCCGAAGATATTGAAGGCGAAGCTTTGGCAACTCTGGTAGTCAACAAAGCCCGCGGCGTATTGAACATCGCAGCAACGAAATCTCCTGGTTTTGGGGAGCGACGCAAAGCTATGCTTCAAGATATCGCCGTTCTCACAGGCGGTCAACTGATTTCAGAAGAAGTCGGACTCAGCATCGATACCGCAACCCTAGAAATGCTCGGTACCGCCCGCAAAATTACGATCGACAAAGAAAACACGATCATTGTTGCTGGCGAAGAACACAAAGCTGACGTGCTAAAACGGATCGAGCAAATCCGCAAGCAGCTAGAAGCGACGGATTCCGAGTACGACAAGGAAAAGCTAACCGAACGCATCGCCAAACTCGCCGGTGGCATCGCTGTAATTAAAGTCGGCGCAGCTACCGAAACCGAGCTCAAAGACCGTAAACTGCGTATTGAAGACGCTCTGAACGCTACTAAAGCTGCTGTGGAAGAAGGTATCGTTGCCGGAGGTGGCACGACGCTAATTCACCTGATTACAAAAATAGATGCGATCAGAGATACTTTAGACAGCGAAGAACAAGTAGGCGCTGACTTGGTGAAGAAAGCTTTGGAAGCACCTTTGCGTCAAATTGCTGATAATGCCGGCGTTGAAGGTTCGATCGTCATCGAGCGAGTGCGGGCGAGCGAGTTCAACATTGGCTACAACGCTCTCACCGACGTGTACGAAGATATGATTGCCGCTGGGATTATTGACCCGGCTAAGGTGGTGCGATCGGCTTTGCAAAATGCCGGTTCCATCGCTGGTATGGTGCTGACCACTGAAGCTGTGATTGTCGAAAAACCCGAGAAGAAAAAAGCCGGCGGCGACATGGGCGACATGGGCGGCATGGGCGGCATGGGCGGCATGGGCGGCATGGGTGGCATGGGCGGCATGGGCGGCATGGGCGGCATGGGCATGATGTAGTCTTCAGCCATTTGTTTGTAGTCTGTAGAGTGCGCCACAAGCACCCTGGATGTAAACAAGCGCATCTTATGTACTACCCGTCTACTGTTTGACGATTAAGACAGCTTCTCCCCTCGGCATCCCCTGATAGTCCGGGGGGACTTGAAGCTATCAAAGTCCCCTTCTTAAGGGAGATGCAATGGGGTTCGGCATTAAGCTATAAGCGATAGTTCTCAGGGATTTTAAGCTGAAGTTGCCACCTCTGCAGTGCGCGCCCTCTCGGTCAACTAAAATCCTTCCCAGAAACCGCGTCTCCCTCTCTCCCCCGATCCTTCAAGACGACGGAGTTACATTGTTGCTGTGCAAATCTTGAGGAGATTGAAACAGAGTTTCGAGATAAACTCTCGCAGCTTGGCGATAACTGCGCGAAGCTTCAGGCGTACCGCTATCGGCATTCTGCAACAAAAACAGCGACAGGGCCGCGCAAAATACTCGGTCTAGATCCCATTCGGGATGGGTTTCCAGGTAAGTTTTGAGAGAATCGTGCAGCGTTTCGGGAATTTCAGCAAAAATACTGACTGTTGGGTTCATCATTTTTTTTAGTCTCGCTAATAAATTGAAAACAGAACCCCCCCTTCGGCCGGATACAGGTGCAGGCACAGCCGAAATCAGAGCGCTTTTTTTAGGTCGGTCGCATCATTGTGCGCTATGAGGGGGTGGGTTTGTCAATGTTGCGAAATATTACAAAGTCCTTTAGATAAAAAAAAGGTTTACCAAATAATAAGCTTTTCAGGGCATTTTTTGTTACATATCTTTATGTGTTGGGCGGTTTATGAGGGATTGGGCAGCAAGTTAAGGAAATCCCCAATTCCGCAGCAAGATGCTACCGTGCCGTTAATTTCTGTGGAAAACTTTGTCGCACCTGTGGAAAACCTCAGACTTGCCTGTGGAAACGCTGTGGAATGTTTAGGGAAAAGTCAGGGAAAAAATAAGAATTGCAAAGGGCATGGGGCATGGGCATGGGGCATGGGGCATGGGTAGCAAGTAACAAATGACTAATAACAAATGACTAACGACTACTGACTACTGATTGCTGACTAATGACTTCCTAAGTGCCACTCTGCCGCTTTTTGGCCGATGGTTGCCAATTCTGTCGGCGGAATTTTGTCGAGATTGGCTAAGATAACTGGAGTTTAGACTAACAAGGGAAAGAAAAGGGAGCCTGTGATTGGCACAGGCTCCCTAAAGGCAGAAAATTGAGA